>CAIJOU010000155.1 GCA_903822375.1 Candidatus Hydrogenedentota bacterium | reverse complement strand
GCAGACAGATTGACTTTGACTTCCGAGGAACAATTGACGAGGTGCTTGCAAAACTGCGTGTTCACCCTCTCTTTTTCCCTGAGCCCGCAAAGGAAAAGCCCCAGACTGGTCCGGGTCGGCCCCGGCTCGGCGTTCAGTGCCGTGAGGTCTGTCTGTTGCCCCGTCATTGGGACTGGCTGGAATCCCAACCCGGCGGCAGTTCGGCGGTCCTTCGCAGGCTCGTTGATGCGGCACGCAAACAGGTCCCCGAAAAGGACGAACTTGGCTTGTCGCGTGACGCGGCCGGGAAATTCATGTTGGTCATGGCCGGAAATCTACCCAATTTCGAGGAGGTCACCCGTGCCCTTTACGCCGGTAAGTATGACCAGGCCAGGCATCTCATGCGGGATTGGCCCATTGACATTCGCGCCCACGCCGAACGGCTCGTGCAACGATGTGTCACGGCCGAGAAACAGGCGCATTGAGTTCAACAGCCCGAAACTGTAGCCTCACTGGATCAAGGGCTGTTAGACTGGATACATCCAAGGAGTTGCGCAAGCATGACCAATGACTATTCAGACCGGGTGAGCAGGGCAAAAGAGAACTTTACCGGTCCGCTCAACTGCGCGCAGGCCGTCGCCGTAACTTTTCAGGTCCTGTCCGGTCTCACCCCTGAAGATATCGAGAACCACCGCCATAGCGGTGGTGGCCGCGCCCCTGGCGGCCTGTGCGGCGCCCTCTATGCCGCACTCGAGTTGTTGCCAGATGCCGGGCAACGTGAACTTGTCAGCAATCAGTTTGGGGCCATCGCCGGCAGCACTCTCTGCCGTGACATTCGTAAGGCAAAGCGGGTGAGTTGTGCCGGTTGCGTCGAGGCAGCCGCAACCATTCTGGCTAAGACTCTGGCTCAAAACGGTCCAGACGATACCAGAAGTCGATGATGCAGGGCGGAAGTCCCACAATCGAGTTCGCTTTTCAAGCCGCCAATGCCGCAACACTCCGACCACAGGGTTATTTTCCTTCCGCCAAGTAGGATTGAACCTCGTCACCCTCCCGAATTATCTTGACTTTCCGCCCTCCGGTTCTGTAGTGTTCCTACATACAGGTAACTTGTCGACATACACAGCCCGCTAACGGGCTGAAATCAGGCGGAAGATAACATGCCTCTAACTAATCCGAAGGTAAGAAGGGAGATTGCTGAGCTTTCCCTGCTTTATGAAATCAGCGAAATCCTCGACCGCAGCCTCGATTTGCGCGATGAAATCGGTCCCGTCCTCAAGGCGATCGCCAAGCACACGGGCATGCTCCGCGGGACAATCACCCTGCTCAACCGGGAAATGGACGAGCTGGTAATATGTGCCGCCCATGGACTTACGCCGGAGCAGCTTGAGCGGGGCCGCTACAAACTGGGCGAGGGCGTAATCGGCAAGGTGGTCCAGACCGGCAAACCCATGCTCATCCCGCGCGTGTCGCAGGACCCGCTCTTTCTCAACCGGACCGCCGCCCGGGCCAACCTGTCCCGCGAGGACCTTTCCTACATCTGCGTGCCCATCAAGATGGAGACCGCCGTACTCGGCACGCTGAGCGTGGACCGGATTTTTGAGGAGGGCGTGGCGCTTGAGGAGGATCTGCGGCTGATGCAGATCATCGCCTCAATGATTGCGCGGGCCGTGCGCATGCGCCAGAAGACACAGGAGGAGCATGAACGCCTTCTGACGGAGAACACACGCCTCCAGCAGGAACTGCGCAAGAAGTTCCAGCCGGCCAACATGATTGGACGGTCCAAGGCCATGCAGTCCGTCTTTGACCTGATCTCACAGGTGGCGCGCAGCGACGCAACAGTTCTTATTCGCGGCGAAAGCGGCGTGGGCAAGGAACTGGTGGCCCAGTCGATCCATTACAACAGCGATCGCGCGTCCAAGCCCTTTGTCAGGGTCAACTGCGCCGCATTGCCTGAAAACATTATCGAAAGCGAGCTATTCGGCCACGAAAAGGGCGCGTTCACGGGGGCGATTCGCCGTCGCGAAGGCCGTTTCGAAATGGCGCACCGGGGAACCATATTCCTCGACGAGATCGGTGACCTCTCCCCGCAGATGCAGATAAAGCTGCTGCGGGTGCTGCAGGAGAAGGAGTTCGAGCGCGTCGGCGGCAGCGACACGATCAAGGTCAACGTGCGCATCATCGCGGCCACCAACCGGGACCTGGAAAAGGCGATGGAGACGGGCGGATTCCGCCACGACCTCTATTACCGGCTCAATGTATTCCCCGTGTTCGTTCCACCACTGCGCGACCGGCGCACCGACATTCTGGAACTGGCCAACTTCTTTGTGGAAAAGTACAGCAAGGAAAACCACAAGTATGTGCGGCGCATCTCCACGCCCGCCATCGACATGCTCATGAGCTACCACTGGCCGGGCAACGTGCGCGAACTGGAGAACTGCATCGAGCGCGCCGTGCTGCTCACCAATGACGACGTGGTGCACGGGCACCACCTGCCGCCAACGCTGCAGACGGCCGAGGCCACCAACACCATCATGAAGGGTACCCTTCAGGAGACGCTGGACCGGGTCGAGCGCGAGATGATTGTCGAGGCACTTAAAGACTGCAAAGGCAACAAGGCGCGGGCTGCACGCCAGTTGGGCATTTCGGAGCGGCTTATGGGGCTGCGCGTGGAGCGCCACGGCATCGACCCCGCGCGTTACAAAGCCTGACCGGACTCCGCTTTGGCATGCCGTTCAGGCAGGGGCGTATAATTGACCCTGCCGCGGCCTTTCCCGCAGCCGGAACCCTTTCAGGAAGTACCCCCGATGAGAATTCTTATAGTCATGGGCACCCGACCGGAAGCCATCAAGATGGCGCCGCTCATCCGCGAATTGTCCGCGCGCAAGGAAGTCTTCCCACGTGTGGCCGTGTGCCTCACCGGTCAGCATCGCGAGCTGATTGACCCCGTCATGTCGCTCTTTGAACTGCCGGTTCACCACAACCTCAACCTGATGCGGCCCAGGCAGACCATAAACGACATCACCTGCGCCGTGTTGACCGGCGTGGACGACGTGATCCTCGGCGAGAAACCGGACATGGTGCTGTATCACGGCGACACGACCACGGCCTTCGCCGCCGCGCTTGCCGCATTCTACGCGAAGGTTCCTTCGGGCCATATCGAGGCGGGGCTGCGCACGGGCGACAAATGGCGCCCCTTCCCCGAAGAGATGAACCGGCGCATGATCGACCACATGTGCGACTGGCGTTATGCGCCGACCAACGCCTCGCGAGACAATCTGCTCCGCGAACTGATTCCGGCGCGCCGCATTCTTGTCACGGGAAACACCGTGGTGGACGCACTCCGGTACATTGCCGCCCTCCCCCACCGTTTCGACGACCCGGTGCTGGAGGCAATGGGTTCGGAACGGCCGATGATGCTGGTCACGGCACACCGGCGCGAAAGCTTCGGCGGTCCCATGAGCGGCATTATCGCGGCGCTCACGGAAATCGCCCGCCGCAATCCCGGCGTGGACATTCTCTTTCCCGTTCATCCCAATCCGAGCGTGCGCGCCGCAGTGGAGCCGCTGCGCGGACTGCCGGGACTTCACCTTATTGAGCCGGTCGACTATGTGCAGTTCATCCATCTGCTCAAGCGCGCACGGCTGGCGCTGACCGATTCGGGCGGCATCCAGGAGGAGGCTCCCTCGCTGGGCGTGCCGGTGCTCGTAATGCGCGACGTGACCGAACGGCCCGAGGCGGTCACGGCGGGCATGGCCCGCCTCGTGGGCACCGATCCGGAACGCATTGTCGCCGCGGTGGAGGAACTGCTGCACGACGACGCGCTGCATGCCGCGATGAAGGGGCGCCCCGGTCCCTACGGCGACGGACATGCCGCGATTCACATAGCCGACCACCTGGAAACGCTGGCCAAGAAGAAATAGGACGGAGGCTACATGGCAGACGACGCTCACTACGATGTATGCGTGATGGGACTGGGCTATATAGGCCTGCCCACGGCCGCCATGCTTGCCGCCAGCGGCGCCAGAGTTCTCGGTATCGACACCAATCCGGCAGTGATTGAGACCGTGGGCCGCGGTGAGATTCATATTGAGGAGCCGGGCCTGAAGACCATCGTTCGCGCGGCCATCGGCTCGGGGCATCTTAGCACCGCCACGGCAGCGGCCCCGGCCGACGTGTTTATCATCGCCGTGCCCACGCCGATAACGGCGGACAAACACGCCGACATGGCGTTTGTGGTGGGCGCCGCGGAGGCCGTGGTGCCCCATCTGCGCTCAGGCAACCTTGTTATTCTCGAATCCACCTCGCCGCCGGGCACCTGCGCCGAACTGGTTCGGCCCATCCTGGAGAAGAGCGGGTTGAAAGTGGGGACGGACCTTTATCTGGCCCACTGTCCTGAGCGGGTGCTGCCGGGCCGCATTCTCACGGAACTCATCGCCAATGACCGGGTGATCGGCGGACATGACCGCGCCAGCGCGGAACGGGCCCGCGAAGTCTACGCGCGCTTTGTCGAGGGGGAAATCTTCCTGACCGACGCGACCACGGCCGAAATGGTCAAGATCATCGAGAACACCTATCGGGACGTGAACATTGCCCTGGCCAATGAAACCGCACGGCTCTG
>CAIJOU010000154.1 GCA_903822375.1 Candidatus Hydrogenedentota bacterium | reverse complement strand
CCGCGACATGCTCACGTCCACAGTGTCCTGGCCCCCGTCAAAGGCGAAGGTAATCTGGGCGGCATACTGGCCGGGGGCCACGGTGCCGGGCGTTGCGGTGACATTGATCGTCTGCGTGGACGTGAGCGTTCCGGAAGTGGCGCTCATGGAAAGCCAGGGTGCGTTGGCCGCAATTGTGGCCGTCCACTGGATGGGCGTGGCGCCCAAATTGGTCAGGATGAGCGGCAGCGTCGCCGGGTCGCCTATGGTGCCAAAGGCAAGCGTTGCCGGGGCTACCGTGAAACCGGGCACGAAAAGCGAGACAGGCACCACCTCGCTGTAGGCCAGGGCGGGGGCTTCCACCTTGATGCTTCCGGTGTAGTTGCCCGGCGCAAGACCTGCGGCGTTGGCCGTTGCGACGAGTTGCAGGGGGCCCGACGCGGGCAGCGTGGGAGAGCTGTTGTTCACGGCCAGCCAGTTGCCGCCCGAATCCGTGGTCGCCGTGACCGCCAGCACCACGGGCAGCGCACCGTTGTTTTCCACCGTGAGCGACTTTGATTTCACCCCGTCGGTCTGTCCGAAATCGACACTGTTGGGCTGGACACTGAAGGGGGGAATCTTCATGCTTACGGCCACACTGGCATTGCCCCCGTTGGATACGATGCTGACCGTCGAAGCGTAGGGATCCGCCATGGCCGCCACGCCGGTGCGGCTGACATTGACCGTCACCACCGTCTGTTTGCCAAGACTCGCGAGCACGCCCGTGCGCGGCTGAACATTGAGCCATGTGGCGGTGGCGGGAAAAGCCAGGGTCCACTCCAACTGGGCGTTGCCCCCGTTGGTGATGGTGAACTGCTCCGTAACGTCCGTGAGTCCGAAATCGATGCTTGTGCGCGACACCTGCAGCAATGGTTCGCCGGACTGGGTCGCCGAAACAATGACTGTCTGGTTTCCGGCGTCTGAACTGACCAATATCTCGCCACGAACCACGCCCTGCGCGGGCAGGGCCGAACGGTTGAGCACGACCTGGACAAAGGCAACTTCCGTGGTGATGGAGCCTTTAACAACCCCGCCCGCCTTGCTCCCCGACGTGGTTGCGATGTCTATCCAGGGCAGATTCTCGCTCACGGTGTAGTTCAGTGTTCCTCCGCCCGAATTCTCAATGCGGAAATTGGCAGAAGTCGCAGTCCCCCCCAGTGCGATGGTCAACGGCGACACCGAAAGCTGCGGCGTGAACGGGCAACCCGTCAGCAGCGCCAACGCAAGGCCCATGGCGGTCCACACCGCGCAATGTCTAGTGAACGACATACCTTCTGTCCTCTCCGCAACGCGGGCCCGTTGGGCCGTCGCGTGCATCAGTTTACGGTCAGCGGACGCTCGCCGTGATCGGCGTGCGTTCCGTGCCAAAAACGTCGGTGTTGATCAGCAGATTTGCCTCATAATCACCGGTTGCCAGACCCGCCGAATTAAGGGTAAGGCCCATGCTCGTCTGCTCTCCCGGGGCCAGTTGCGTCTGCGCGCCCGTCGAATCAATGGCTACCCGGCCGTCAAGGCTTCCCACGGAGGACGGTATGGCCAGCACTCCGGCGGTCCACGAAAACGTGTCGAGACGGTTGTTGCGCAGGGTCACTGTGGCCGAACCTGACGAGAGATTTATGGAAGCGGGAATCGTCATCAGTCCGGGCCGCGTCTTGTCGTCGGGATAGGGATCTTGGAAGTCGGTCAACCCGTCACCGTCGTGGTCCCAAGCGGTGGCTGCTTCAGGGTCAATTCCTGGAAATCCCAAATCGACAATGGCCCGGGCGGCGGGTGCCGTGTCGGATTTCTCCCCTATCAGGAGGGGCCGGTCAAGGCAGACCGGTCCGGAGGGATACAGGAAGAACACGGTTCGCGACGGGCCTTCGGGGGTTGCCGGAGCGAGATATATCTCGTTGTCCGCGCGCATGTCGAGGGCGATGACGGGATCGGCACCCGCCGCGATGCAGGCCACCGCATAGTCATACAGGCCGGTGAACCGGATGCGCAGCAGATTGCCCGAAGCACCATAGCCCAGCGTATTTTGCTGGTCGGTGAGAACGGTGTAAATATTGTCCTTCTCCGGCACCAGCCGCCACGAGGAGGCAAACGGGTCGGCCGATACCAGCAGGCCGTCGGGCGCAAGCGCCACGCTCATCTTTACATTTGCGAAGGCGGACGCGGCGGATGCGGGAACAGCGGGCCCCATGGCCGGTATGAAGCGCACCCGGAACCGGTTGACACCGCGCGGCACGTAGTCCGCACGCAGATAGGCTTCGGCCCGCACCGCCTGATCCAGCGTGGGTGCCGTGATGTCCGTGACGATGCCGCTTGTGGTCAGGGACAACTGGCCGGCCCTGACGTCTCCCGTATAGATGATCGCGCTGTTTCCCCAAGTGCCCGTGATGACATGTCCGTTGGGCTGGGTGTAGCGCACCGTGATGTTGTATGTGAAATCCACCTGCTTTGGTGTCACATACGAAAGCACCACTTGGTTGGCCAAGTCGGACAGGATGCGGCCGGGATCGTCGTACAGTACGGCAGACAGATCCTGGATAACGGTGTTGGCGTTGTCCAGTGTCATGTAGACCACTGCGGCGCCCTCGCCGCTGTCCGAATGCACCAGCAGAATTCCGCCCACTTCATGCAACGGCGGTGCGCCGGCCGCGGCGGGATTGACGGTCACGGTAATGCGGGTGCTGGTTCCGGGCGCCGTGGAGCCGGCATTGGGTTCGACCGAGCTGACCCACGGTAGGGAACCGTCGGCCACAATGGTCCAGTTCAATGTTGTTTTGCCGCCGTTGACCACGTCGAAAGCGAGCTTGTCCGTTCCAGGGTTGGCAGCCGATTCGAGCACAAGGCCATTCTCATTGCCCAGCAGTTTCACCAGATTGGTGGCGTCGCCTGCGCTGTAGAAGTGTCCGCCGGTCTTGTTGGCAACCGTCATCAGGTCTCCGGTGTCCACCGCTGACTTGGGTGCGTAACCCACCGGGTACAGCCGCACACGGCTGTCCTTGGCCAATGTGCCAACCGCATCCGCCGTCTGCTTCGACGAGTTGTCCTGCCCGTCGGTGATGAACACCACGGCTCGGACATCGGCGTCGTCAAAGGGCATCACCTCGGCCGGGTCTTCGGCAACCAACCGGGCTATGGCATCGGCCACGGCATCCCACACCTCGGAGGTGCCGTGATGGTCGGCGGGGACGGTGAAGTTTGTCAGTGCCTTCTTGAGCGCGGTGCGGTCGGTGGAGAAGGGATAAATCAGACGATTGGCCTGCTGACGATCATTGTAATACATCAGCGCGACCCGGTATCCGTAGGGCAGGTCGTCAATGAAACGCATGGCGGCCTGCCGCACCTGCCCGATCACTTCACCGGGCGCGAGGGGGCTGACCAAGTCATTCACGCCGGCATTGTACAGGCTGCCGGTGTAATCAAGCATGAGCACCATGTTGGTCTTCAGGTTCTCTGGGCCGGCGATGTTCAGCGTAACCTCGTTGAAGTCAACATTCACGTTGTTCTCGGTTATGGCAAAGTTCAGCCGTGAAAGATCCTCGGCTGTCCGGGTGGGGACCGCACGCCCCGATGCGTCGCGCAGCAGAAACGCAAAGCGGGCCAGATAGGGCGGGCGCGTCCGGTTGATGGCGCCCTCAATGGCCAGCGGCGGCCGCTCGACGCGCACCTTCAGTTTCACCGGTGTCACGGCGGTGATTGGAGCCTGGTAATCCTGGTCCCACGCGTCGATGACAAGGTCACGGTATTCCACGTCCTCGGTCATCGCCGAACGGTCCACGGTCACCGTAACGGGGACCGCATCGACCATCGTGTTTGTGCCGGGAAGGAAAATCATGGTGCCGGGGCCCTGCAACTCGCCCTTGCGCGGCTCCACAGCTACAACCAGCGGACTGTCCGCGCCCTGATCGCTGTCGCTGATCTTGAAATTCAGCCGGGATTCGGTCGGACCCGTATTGCACATCCAGAAGATCATCTGAATATCCGTGCGGCCGAAGTCCAGCGTGCTGATGAGGGTCACCTGGGGCTGGGCGAGATTGGGGGCCGGAACGGCCGAGGGCGCAATGATTGGGAGGGAAACCTTTTCCAGAATCAGGGGCACCGCCAGGAATCCGTCGCCGGACCGCACAATCAATTCGTAATTGCCGCTGCCGGAAATAACTTTGGTCACGTCGGTGACCTGCACGGCAACATCCGTTTCCGCTCCGGGCAGCGTACCAGCCTGGTTGGGCGTGGCCGATATGGCCACGGCGGCAGACGAATCGGCTTTATTGTTGAATTCAATCGTCCAGGTGCGCGTCACGGCGCCGGTATTGGTGATGGCCAGGGTGGATGCGGGTTGCACAGGCTGCGCCTGGCCCGAGGCCAGGTTGTCCGCTGCGGTGGGATCGTAATAAAGGTGCAGGGACTCGGGCACGACTTCAAGGCCGGGCAATGCGGCTCCAAATGTGACCTGCACAATCTTCTGGCCGCCGGGCGAGTCCACCAGCAATTGGAAGTTATCCCGTGCAGCGTCCCAAAGTGCCGTCACATTCGTGCTTTCGCCGGCCTGGGTTGTCCCCGGATTGGGAGTGACCGTCATGCCTTGGGGCAGCGGCTGGGCCTGTGCCGCCGTGCCATTTGCGGGAATGTAGGAGACAGTCCAGTTCAGCGGTCCGGTGCCGGTGTTCTGCACGACAAACTGGGTGCTGAGCGTTCCGGGACGCAGTGTAATGCGCTGGGGATTGACCTCAAGACTGGTCTGCACCGAGACGGATACGGGGACAATCTGGACAAAGTCCCCGGAAGTAAACTGGGCGCCAACGTTTGTGTATTCACCGGCGCTCAGTGCGCTGCGGTCGGCGGTAAGAGTCACGCGGTCAATGCCGGGTGCAATGTCGCCCTGAGCCTTGTCCTCTGACAGCCACGGAGTATCGTGGGGCGTCCAGGGTGCGTCCGCGTTGTCCCGGATGACCTCTTGCATCACCCAGTGCACCGTGCTTGAACCACTGTTGTTTATAACCAGCGCCACTTCACTGCGGTCGGTGCCAAAGGTGGCCGCAGCCGGTGTGATGTCAAGTTGCGGTGCCAAGGGGCAACCCGCCAGCGCCAGCATTCCCGCCAACAGTACAAGTGCGCCCGTTCGAGGCCTGACAAGCGTCATAGAAACCACCTCGTCATTGACCCGTCTCCCGGCGCGTCCGCGTCCGGCAAAGAAAGCGGCCCATGCCGTTCTTGCCGTCACTTTGCCGTCGCGGCCGGCAACGTGCCTTAGGAGCCAATGAGAATTGTAACACCATTGTTCAGAAGGACTTCGCGCGTTGGCGCGAAGTTCGCCAGAGGATTGCCGGCGCTGTCGGTCGTAGATGCCAGCGGCAGCGTCACCACGTTGCCCGTACCCAAGCCGCCGGCCTGCGAATTCGCCGCCAGCGGTTGCCAGTCCACTATCACATTGTTTGCGCCGTCTATGACCAGGGCCTCAAGATAAACCATGCCGGCCAACGGCTCGATATTCGTGATTTTGTTGACGCCCAGGTCCAGTCGAACCATATTGGTCAGCGTGGTTAGCGGCGTGATGGACTGAATGAGGTTGTTGCGCAGATTCAGCACCGTCAACGAGGTGCAATACTGTAACCCTTCCAGGGAAACGATGTTGAGCGAAGCGCCCTGCACCTCGCGCACCTTGGCCAGGTCCGACTTGAGCAACGGGCCGAAAGGCTGGCCGAGCGACGCGCGCACCGCCGACTCAAGGGCGTGATCGGGGAAGTACACCACACCGATGAGTTCACAACCGGAAAGGCAGAAAGACACGCACAGTGCCACAGCCACCCACCGCACCCGTATCATCATGGCGAAGACGTTCATAAACTGTCCCTTTATTGGCTCCAGGCCGCATCATCCAATCGTTCGCAACTCCACGCCGCCAAATGGTCGTGCGCAAACAGGTTAACGCCCGCCCGAAAAACGCTGACTGTCAACGATTTCGCGCCAAAGTCGTTACGCGCGGCGCAAAGCCATTTCACCGTTCACACCTGAAAACCCCAAATCAGGCAGTGGTCGTGGTGCCTGTAGTGCCAGGGTTCGGGGTTGGAATCGCGCATTTGGAGTCGATCCACAGGCCCACGGGAGACGCCCCGCCGAAAAAGTGCAACAATGCGTTGAACAATTCCGAAAAGCGGCAAATGGAATCCTGAAACTCGTTCGCAGTCACAACACTCCGCCGACTCATTGGCCTAAAATGTTTCACTTCATAATCCTCCACAAGGCACATGTGCCTGGATTGGAAACGAACATTAGCCGCATATTTGTCAATAGTTTATCTCATAGTTGCGTGGGTGTCAAGAGTTTATTCGAGCCGGACCCGTCGTTTTCTAGGGTTCCCGGACCAGCCGAATGCCTACGAATCCGGGAAGATGGGTCTTGTCGAGAACAAACAAGCCCCGCGCCGCCGAACGGCACTGGGAAGCATCCGCATCCCAATTTCCGCCCCGATAGACGCGAAAAGCGGCATCTTTTCCTGATTCTCCCGACTCCAAACACCATTCAGCGGCATTTCCATGCATGTCATGAACTCCCCAAAGGTTGGGCTTGCGGGTTCCCACCGGATGGGGCTCTTGTTTACTGTTTACATTGTACCATGCATAGTCGGGCAATTGGGCTGCGTCCCCGCCAAATGACCACGGCGCGGTGCTTCCTGCCCGGCAGGCATATTCCCATTCGCTCTCCTTGGGCAGGCGATAGGTTCCCCTGCCTTTCTCCGTCAATCGGCGCGCGAAAGCGAGAGATTCGTCATAGGAAACCCCTGTCACGGGAAGTTCCGGTCTGTCGAAGGCACCGATTATCTCTTTGGGGGAATTGCCCATGACCTCTTTATATTGGCCAACGGTAATTTCTTCACGGCTGATCCAGAATCCCCGCGGAGTATCGACCTCTTGCTGTTGTTCGCCCCACTTGTCACGACCGGGTTCTATGACCGGACTGCCCATAATATAATGTCCTGCCGGCACCCACACAAAGGAAATGCCCTCGAAAACCCGCTCGCTTCCGGCGGCACGATAGGTGTCCGGCCTCCACCAACGGCCTCTTTCCGGCCCCCTGCCCAGGCCAAGCAGCGGCGGAACGACTGCCGCCAGCAGGAACAGCGCCAATGCGGCAACCACCGCCGCCACACGCTGCCCCTCGCTCACCTTCTGGTTTTCCCATAGCAGGAAACGGGCGCCGGCGGCCAGCAGAAACAGTATCACCGCCCAAGACGCCCAAGGCGGCAAGAAGACCAAAATGCCAAGTACCCGGTCCAGCAAGGCAAGGAAGGTGCCTGCCACCCAGAGCATGTAGTCCCCGCCAAACAGCACGGACAACAACGCATAGAGCACCACAGCCAGCAGCGGCATCCCGACCAGCACTATTAACCGCATGCGTTCGCTCATGCCGATTCCAGTCTCTTTTTAGTCCCAGTCGTCGTCACGGCGCCTCCGATAAATCTCCACAAAGTAATAGGTGACTCCGGCCGCAATCACGAACAGCAGCATGGCTATCGGGCCGTAGAGTTCCCGTCCGGCGTAGTCGCGCATCGCCGCTCGATTGGGCCAGTCGATGAAACCGGGGGAATGCTTGGGGTCTATGGCCTGTAAGAGAATGCGCAGCGCTGCCGCGCACAAGGCGGCGATACCTCCGGTCTTGGCACAGCGGCCCAGAATGGCCCACCCGGGCCGAACCACCTCAAACCAGACGGGAATAACCAACCGGCCGCCGTTGCTGTTGACGATGATGTGTCCCACCTGTTTCGAGCCCGGGTCCAGTCCGCGGCCGGTCAAATAGACCCTGATCGTTTCCGGCCCTCCCTCGAAGGGACGCTCGGGCATGGATATGCCGGAAGAATCGCTGTCCAATGAGACTGTTCCTGAAAGATGGCCCCGCCCTCCGTTAAACACACTGAACTCGATGGTCTTTCCGCCCTCGGTCGACACCTTGTCCCCGTCTATTTCGGCCACATCGGCCAGCACGGCCGGCCCCCCGAGTTCCGGGTCCAGCACGTGCAGCACGGCCTCCATTTTGCGGGGCCATGATGCAACGGGGTCGTTCACCACCTCGTCAAAGGCACAGGGGTCTTTCATGCGCCCGGTCAAAGTCAGCCAGGTGCGCAACCAGCCTCGCGTGAGAAAGCGCGTACCCTCCTCGAAGGCGGCGGGGGTGCGAGCGATGGCTCCGGCCAATTCCCTGGCTGACCGCGCCGTGGACAGCCCCAGCCGGAACGGAGTATCGGGGTCAAAGCGGCAACGAATGGCAAAAACCGCCTGATCGGGGTCGGCCCGGGTGTAGGTGCGCGCGCACCATTCCAGGAATCCAATGTCCTCCAGCCGCTTTGGGTGGGCCGCCCGCATCCATTCCACCAACCGCCCGCCAAACAGCCATGCCGACACCCGCGCGGCAAACTCCGGACGCCGCTCAAGCACGCCAGGCAGGTCTTCGGGCGCCAGGATGCGTTCAGACCCGAGCACCAGGGGACGAGATGGGTCAAGAGTGTGCAGCAGCGCGAACAGGGCCATTTCGGGGTCCTTAATCCGCTTGCGCATGGCCTCAATACGCTTGGCCAGCAGCCGCGCCTCGCCCGACTCGTCGCCCATGGCCGCCACCCACACCTCGATGCAGCCGCTCAGCAGCGCCTTTTCCATGTCGGCGCGGCAGGGGACCATGGTCCTGTCCAGGGCGTTCACCAGTTCTTCGACGTTGGTGAGTTGCAGGTCGCCAATCTCCAGCGGTTGGGTGGGGTCGAGCAGATAGCGCAGTTTGAACACACCCAGTTCGATGTTCTCCGAGAATTCCTCCTCCAGGTCGGCCACGCGCTTTCCCAGAGTGGTGTCGAAGAACATAAGCCACTGCGACACAAAGCCGCGCAGAAGGTCGCGGCCGGCATCGAAATCCTTCAGGCGGCGCGCCATCTCGCGGGGATTGGTAATCTCGGGCAGACTTCGATAAGGCACTTTTCTGCCCACAGGCACATCGTCGCGATCAGGCACACCGTCATCAGTGAAGATCGGCTCGCCGCGCAACCATGCGGCCAGCTGACGATGTCCCCAGCGCCGCTCGGGATCGAGGCGCAGCAGCCCCTTAATCAGTGTGGAAAAACGGGGAGACAGGCCCACATTGCGCGGCACGTTTCCGCGGAAATGACAGCCCAAAATGGTGTTCTTGTCCATTCCTTCAAAGGGCGAACTGCCCGCGAGCAGGTGCAGCAGTGTGACGCCCAGCGCGTAGTAGTCCGTCTTGGGACCAACCTCCTTGCCGTCGATGAGTTCAGGCGCGGCATAGTCGAGCGTGAAAAAGGCCGCCGTGCCCGTGCGCCGCACGCGTCCGGGCGCTTCGAGCATGGAACTGACACCGAAGTCGCCAATCACGAGGTCTGTGCATGACTGGTCGCGAAAGAAGAGGTTGTTCGGTTTGATGTCCCGGTGGACGATGCCCGCGTCGTGCAGGTAACGCAGGCCCCGTGCGATTCCGCGCAGGTGGCCGCGCAGATCGGCCTCGCTGAACGGCATGTGCTCGGCAAGACTGCCTCCGGAGCAAAAATCCATCGCCTCGTAGCACCGGTCCGACCAGACCCCCGCGGCCCGCAGGCCGATCACATCGGGATGACGCATGGCAAGAAGGCTGCGGAGGATCTCCTCTTTGGGGGTAATCTTGTCGTAATACAGTTTGAGCGCCACCGTCTCCCCGGTGAGGTCATCGGTGCAGCAGTAGACTTCGGCCTCCCCGGTGGGACGGCCGATGGGGCCCGCATCAATGCGGTATCGTCCGTCAATGCGCTCGCCGGGCGCGAGCCTGCCGGGCCTCGAACCGGGCACCGCGTCCGCACCCGGGCCCCCGGCGTCAAAGCGCGCCGTGGCACGGCTGTCGTCAAAACGCGCCGTGGCGCGTGATGCGCCGGAATCTTCGGCAAACCGTTCCGTAGCGCGGGGTTCAGATTCTTCTGGGGGCCGGGGGTCATCCATGAGACGCTGAATCCTCAGATTCTTCCGCATCAATCAAGATAACCGAAATGTTGTCAAGCCCGCCGCGGCGCACGGCCTCTTCGGCCAGCGCGGCACAGCGCTCTTCCACGGTGCCTCCCCCGGCCAGCAGGGATTCCAGCGTCTCGAAATTCATCATCCCGTGCAGGCCGTCCGAGCAGAGCATAAGGGTGTCGCCCGGCCGCATGGACTGCGGCGCGGTCATGTGCAGTTCAAAGGACTGCGTGCCTGTGGCGTTGGTCACGTAGTTCCGAACGGGACTGGCTTCGGCTTCCTCGGGCGTCATGCGGCCGTGACGCACGGCCAGAGCCACCAGGGTGTCATCCTCCGTCAGAGGGCGTAACGCGCCGTGGCGAAGCCGGTACACCCGGCTGTCGCCCGCATGGAACACCACGTACTCCCTGCCCATCAATGCGACACCAGCCAGCGTGCAGCCCATTCCCATGCACTCGTAGCGGCGTGCGCCGGTCT
>CAIJOU010000153.1 GCA_903822375.1 Candidatus Hydrogenedentota bacterium | reverse complement strand
GGTTTTGACATGAACCCAAGAATGCATGCTGCGGCGACAGCGACGTACCTCCCTGCACCACCGCGGCGCGCATATAGACCGTAAACACCTATCGCAACCACCCAGAACAACGCGCAAAGCACGCCCTTGCGTTCGGCAATCCAAGCCACGGATTCCACATTAAGTGGATGTGTCGCGAATAATGCCGCAACGACCGCGCTCGGCCAAAGCGTCCCTGTCAGGAATCTCAACGCCAGAAAAAGCAGTGCGGAAGCTGCCGCATGAAGAACAAGACTGGTGAGGTGGCGCCCCGAGGGATGTCTTCCGTAGAGATTGGTATCGAGCATGTGCGACATCCACGCCAGTGGATGAAAATACAGGCCTTTCTCCGTGGTAAACGCCCAGGCAATGGACGGCAGGCTCAAGCCCGCCTGCGCGTGGGCATCTTTCACATAGACTTCGTCGTCATAGTTGACGTAACCAAAATAGAGCGTCTGGCCGTAGATGACTGCACAGGCAAGAACGAGAACCGCACAGATACCTGCCACCAGGCGCCTGTGCCGGTTTGGCGGTGCGGAGCCTGCCTCTAAGGCATGGCGTCTGTCTGTCTTCTTGCCTGGTTTCGCGACTGTCATAATCCGCCAAGTTTAGTGTGTTTTCAGGCTCCCGGACAAATGCGGCAAGTCTGCAAGTTTCTATAAAGGCGCGCCCACTCCACCAAACTCTCCCTCCCGACGAAGCACGCCGTGCATCGCCGCCAGCGCCGCAACCGTCTGCTCTGCCCGCTCCGGCGGAAACAGCATCCAGCCGAAGTTCAACCGCCGCGCGCCTTTGGCGTGCAGCACCAGCGTCGGTGCCCGCTCCGCCACGCCAAAGTGCGGACAATACCAGCCCTGGTCGGGATCATGCGCGCCCTCCACAAGCTCGATGCGGTCCGCCCCTTCCGGAAGCACCCCCAACCGGACCCCGCCCCGTGCTGCAATCCACACCCCGTTTGTTTCCGTCAGTTCCGTGCCCGGATGAAAATGCAGATAACTCTCCACCGTCAGTGGGTCGCCGCCGTCCACGCGGTCCACCACCGCCCAAAATCGCGTGTCGCGGTCATGGCGCGCATACCGTGTATGCGTCCAGCCCTGCGGCCAGTGACAATTGCCCCGGAGCGTGGACGCGTGACCGCTCATTTCCCAGTCCGCCACGACCCGGTGGCGTCGCGCCACGCGGAACACCTGCCACGCCTCCATCGGCTCCTGACCGTTGATGCGGACTGTGTTGTGTGCGCGCACACTGCGGCAGTAGCCGCGCAGCGGGCTTTCAGCATACCCGTGGCAGCCGCCGTCCACAATCATCCGCAGCCCCGCCACCGAAAGCTCAAAGGTCAGCGGGTCGGCATGCGCATGACCCGGTTGGTGGTCCGGGCTGGGCGCGACCGCCTTTAGGATCATCCGGTCCGTCCCGCAGCCAAGTGCATAGAATCCAGAATCCGGCAGGACCGGGCGTTCCTCCAGGCGTGGTTCCGTGTGCAACAATTCATGGGAAAGCTCAACCAGCGCCCTGCCCTGCATGGTTTCGCCAAACGCCGCATCGCTGAACAGCGGAATATCTCCGTCGGGATGCAGAACGTCCTCCAGAAAATGCGTCATGCGCCGCAGTGCGTTCTCAAAGAACGCGGGAGGACTGGCCGACGCCGCATACAGCACCAGCCCGTCAAACAGTGCCTGTGCGTGGTACATCGGGCTGCGTTCATAATGGCCGCCATCCGGAAGGATCTGTTCCGCGACCTGCTCCTCCACCATCGCCCATGCCCGTTGCCGCAGCGCGGCATCATTGGTGGCCTCCGCCACAAGCGCCAGCGCCATCACCTCTTTGAGCAGGTGGTTCGCGCTCAGGTCATATTCAAGGCGCGCCTCCAGCCAATCCGCCTGCACGGTGCAGCGTGCCGCGGTCGCGCCGCAGCCGGCACCAAACGCCGCCGAACACAGCACCCAGTTGAACAGCCGGTCCGACGTGGGATGGGGGTCCCAGGCGACATCCGCCCCCGGCGGATTATGCTGCAACCAGTCCTCCACCCAGCGGGCGGCATGTGCCGCATCGTCAAACGCCGCATCGGAAGGCGACGCCGCCGCAAGGGCCCGGACCATGCGAAAGCCATGCATTTGATAGCGCCAAAGCTGGGAAAGCGATTTGTCCTGCCAGGGCATCCCGGCTTTGCAGTCCACCGCATGGTTCAAGAATGCAAGCATGTCGTCCCGAAGCGACGGCAGGTCGGCGTCCGTATCGAGTCCGTGCCGGCTCGCCAATGCCAAGAACCCGCGCAGCCGCTGCAGGGCGGCGCTGTCAAAGCGGGCCGATGCATGGGCATCCTCCCCGGGGGCCCGCGACGGCAGCCGCCGTTGCACGGTGCGCAGCAGACGCCATGCGATCTGCCGCGGACGCAGATGACGAAGGGTGCGCGCGTACAGAATGAAAGTATTCAACCTGCCGCTCATGCGCGCGGTCCCGAAGCGGCCATCCATATGCGGGCAATGGCTTCGGTACGGTCCGCCAGCCAGTCCAGGGTATTCTCGATCGACTCCTCCCGTGAAGCAGGCCCCGGAACAAGCGCGAAGGCGGCTGTGATGCCCAGACCATAAACTGCACGATAGTCGGCACCCAAACGTCCGGCCAGCGCAATGCAGGGCACGCCCCGCTCCCGGGCCATGCGGGCCACACCCACCGGTGCCTTCCCGCGCAGACTTTGGCCGTCCATGGAACCTTCGCCTGTAATCACGAGATGCGCGCCCTCCAGCGCCGCCGCCAATCCCGCCTGCTCCGCCACCAAATCAAAGCCTGGTTTCAGTTGGGCGCCCAGAAAGGCCATCAGCCCCGCAGCAAGACCGCCCGCCGCGCCCGCACCCGGCGTGTCGCGCAAATCCACCCCCAGCCCCGCGCGCAATGCCGCCGCATACCGCGCCAGCGCCGCGTCCAGTTCGGCCGCCTGCGCCGGACTCGCACCCTTCTGCGGACCATAAACCTGCGACGCACCCTCCGGGCCGCAAAGCGGATTGTCCACATCGCATGCCACGAAGAAGGCGCATTCGGAAAGGCGCGCGTCCAAGCCTGAAACGTCAAACTCCGCAAGGCTCGCCAGCGCGGCTCCGCCCGACCCCAGTTCACGCCCCTCCGCATCGCGCAACGAAGCACCTAGCGCCTGCGCCATGCCCGCGCCGCCGTCGTTGGTGGCGCTACCTCCCACGCCCACGATGAACCGCCGCGCGCCCGCGTCGAGCCCCGCCCGGATGAGTTCCCCCACACCGCGCGTCGTCGCCGTCATTGGATCGCGATGCTGCGGCGCGACCAGATGCAACCCCGCCGCCTCCGCCATTTCAATAACCGCCACGCCGTCGTCCAGCAGTGCCCAACGCGCCGTCACCGGTTCACCCATCGGGCCTGTCACTTCCGTTCCCCTGAGTTGACCGCGTGCCGCGGCCAGCGCCTCCACGGTTCCCTCGCCGCCGTCGGCCACCGGCACCAGGCGCAATTCGGCCCCCGGGTCAACGCGAAGCCACCCGGCCGCAATCGCGCCCGCGACCTGCGCCGCCGTGGCGCATTCTTTGAAGGAATCCGGCGCAATGACAACAATCATTCCAACACTCCAATTTGGACCGTGCCCGGCTGTCAATGTACCATAGCCCCGCGTTCCGAGTCGCATCGACTGAGCAAAGGAGGAAATCCGGCATGAGTCTGCCTGTCACCACCACCTTCACCATCGAGGGCTACCGTATCGTCGAATACCGTGGCATCGTCCGCGGGATCATCGTCCGCTCGCCCACCATCATCCAGGGCATCCTGGGCGGGCTCAAGAACTTCATCGGGGGCAAGATCGGCGCCTATACCGAAATGTGTGAACAAACCCGCACTCAGTCCTATGACCTCATGGTGCGGCATGCCCGCGAAATGGGAGCCAACGCCATCATCGGCTTCCGTTACGACACATCCGATCTCGGCGGCGGACAAATGTCCGCCACGGAAGTGCTCTGCTACGGTACGGCCGTCGTCATTGCGCCTGAAACCCCGCAGGCCTGACGGTTGTCCAAAGCAAACTGACTGTGCGGAACGCAACACGGTGCATTCCGCGAAAACCTATATCCCTCTGGAAAGGTGTTTTTCGTGAAAAAGATGCGCCCGTTCGGATTCTTGCTTGCACTGCTCGTGACCCTGCTGATCTCCCCCTTCGTCCTGGGCGAGGCACAGCCGCATACCACAGAATTCCCCCCGTCCGCCCATCCGGACGACGTCTGCCTGACCTGGAGCGGCGATCCCAGCACCACGGAGACGGTCCAATGGCGCACCGCGCCCGAAATTTCCGGGGGGGTTGTGCAGTACCGCAAGAGCGACGCCCCGGAAACGACCATTGTTGAACTGCCTGCCGAGGCGATCCGGCTGGAAGACGCGCTCATTACCAACGCTCCCGCAGTCGAGCATTTCACCGCGAAGATCACCGGCTTGGAGCCGGCCACCGCCTATGTCTACCGCGTCGGTGACAAACAGGGCAACACATGGTCCAACTGGGCAACCTTCGCCACCGCACCGAAGGGCCGCGCTCCCTTCTCCTTCCTGTTCTTCGCCGACGTGCAGAACGGTGTGGACGTGTGGGGCAAGATGATCCATCAGATGCAGGACAGAAATCCCAACGCGGCCTTTTGTCTCACCGGCGGCGATTTCGTGAACCAGGGAAACAATCGCGCCCTGTGGGACGAACTTTTTCACGCCGCCGACGGTGTCTTCGATCGCCACCCCGTCCTGCCGACCATCGGCAATCACGAATGCATCGGCGGCCCCGGACCGAAACTCTACCTGGACCTCTTTGCGCTGCCCGAGAACGGGCCGGACGATGTCGCCAAGGAGCGTGCCTATTCCTTCCGCTATGGCCACGCCCTGTTCGTCGTACTGGACGGCAACACGCCTCCCGCGCAGCAACGACCCTGGCTGGAACAGCAATTGTCCGGCACCGACGCCGTTTGGAAGTTTGCCCTCTTCCACCAGCCCGCATACTCGTCCGACCCGGGCCGAGACAACCGGGCCGTGCGCGACCAGTGGTGCACGCTCTTCGACAAATACCACGTGGACATGGTCTTCCAGGGACATGACCACGCCTACCTGCGCACCTATCCGATGAACGCCGAAAAGGTCGTCGCCACGCCCGCCGAGGGCACCTTCTACGTCGTGGCCGACGCGGGCACCAAATACTACAAGCAGGAACAGCACGATTACACCGCTGTCGGCTTCCCCAACGTCTCCACCTACCAGGTCATCAACATCGACACCCAGGACGGCGACAAGCTCAGCTACCGCGCCTACGACGCCGACGGCAACATCCGCGACGAAGTGACGATCACCAAGCCGGCGAAATAAAACGCGGGCGGCCCCAAAGGGCCGCCCACCGTCAATTGTCCTTCGTCCTTTGTCCTTCAGCCTTCATGCTTATGCCCGGGCCGGAATATCCACCTGCCGCTTCTCCTTCGCCGCAAGATAGGCGTACTGCATCAGTTCGGTAAGCTGAATGCCCTCTTCCACACCGAAGGGAATGGGTGTGCCTTTCAGTATGCCGTCCACCCACATCGGGATCGTGGCAGGCAGCCCCTCGGGCAGTCCCTCCGGCTTTACCCAGCCCTTGGTATTGAGCTTCCTCGACGTAATCAGCACGCTGCTTTCCTCGGGACCGCCGACGCGCAGGCTGCCCTCGGTGCCGTCCAATTCCAGGCTGAACGGGCTGTCGCTGGACACAAAGCCCGTCTCGGCGATGCCCAGGCAGCCGTTTTCAAATTCGATCACCGACACGGCATTGTCTTCCAGAGCGTGCCCCGTTACCTTGGTAAAAGCCGACACGATGCGCTTGGGCTGTCCGCCCAGCCAGCGGTTCAGGTACATCGGGTGCGCGCCCAGATCCATCATCGCGCCGCCGCCGCAGGTCTTCTCGTCCCAGAAATAATCCGGCAGCCACTTGCCGCTGGCGCCGTCGTGCGCGTCGCGCACGCGGATGAACGTCACCTGGCCGATCAGCCCCTCGTCAATCACCTTCTTCGCGTAGAGTGTTTCGGGCCTCGTGCGGAAGGGGAACGAAATGCAGAATTTCACATTGGCGGCGCGCACCGCCTCGGCCACCCGGTTGCACTCATCGATCGTCAGCGCCAGCACTTTCTCCGTGAAGATGTGCTTGCCCGCCTTTGCCGCCGCCACCATGATGTCCGGGTGCATGCTCGACGGCGCCGTGATCATGACGCCGTCCACGTCGGACCGCTTCACCACTTCCTGGTAGTCCGCCACAAAGGGCGCCTTCAACTGGCGCGCCCAGTTCTCGCCCCGCTTTGGGTCCTCGTCCCACACCGCCGTGATCTTCACACCCGGCATGCCCGCCAGCGTCTTGGCGTAGCCGTTTGCGTGCGGATGCCATTTGCTCATGACCGCCACCCGCAGTTTGACTTCGGGCTGGTCGTCCGCCGCCGCGGCGCGAACCGTCGCCAGCCCCGTCATTGCCGCCGCGGTCAGCGCGCCGCCGCGCGCGAGAAATGCGCGCCGGTCGATTGCGCCGTCCCGGCGCGCGGATTCATCATGGAATTCCGTTGTCATACGTCAAGTCTCCTCATGCCCGAAGGGCTGTTGTTTGCCGGTCTGCGCACCCCTGCTTCGGGTGTTCTCTTGTGTACTCGACCACGCGTCCTACTGGGCCGGTTTCGCCGCGGGAGCGGCTGCCGACCCGCCGGCGGTGCCGGACTGGTTGATCAGGCTGGACACCATTTCCTGTATCTCCTGCTGTTGCCGCACAAACCCCTCCACTTCGGCGTATTGATCGGCCGGCAGAGACGGCTGCAGACGCTGCAATGCACGGTCAAATGCGGCGCGTTGTGTGCCGGCCGTCGCGCTCATTTGGTCGGGTGTTTTCGGCGTGGTCGGATCATGCTGTCCGGGAAGCAGTTCCTGCACGAGCACATCGCGCACCATGGTCTTGTTCTCGGGCGTCAGCCCGCCCGCAAACATGCCCAGCTGCATTTCCATGGACTGGGTGAGCATCCGTTCCGGCATTTCCGTCTGGTATGCGTCAAACTGGTCAAGGCCGTCCGCACCGAGCACCGTCTTTAGTTCGGCGCGCATCTGCTCCTTGAGCGTGTTGGCGTCCGCCGAATCCTCAGCGAAATCACCCTTGCCCTGAAGCGCCCCAACGCTCTTGCGCACAATTTCCGAGTTGTATTTGGTAAGGATGTCGCGCACCTGCTGCTTCTGGTCCGCCGTGATTTGCAGCCCGTTGACGAACGGGTCGTACTGCATGCTGGTGGCGAACTTGGCCGACATGTCCATCATCTGCTCACCCTGCGGGCCTTCAAACATGGCGGCTATCCCGCCGTTGCTCCCGGTGCCGTTTGCCTTCATCAGCCCCTTCACAAGACCGGCAACGTCGACTTTCTTGCCCGCGTCCGCCGCGGACGAATCCTTAAGCATGCCCATCGCCGCATCAAACAGGCCCGGCGAATCCGCCGCGACGGCGGGTGTTTTGGAATCCTCCGTCTTGGCGGCCTTGGCGGCGGCCTCCGCCGCCTCGCTTCTTGCCGTCAACTCATCCATTGCGGTGCGGGTCTTCTTGAGATCGGCACGCAACGCCGCCACCTCGCGGCCAATACGGTCCACATCCGCCGCTTTGCGCTGCCCGTCCAGCGCGAACCACACGGAAACGGCCGTGGCTGCCACCGCAGCAACCCATCCTGCACAAGCAAATATACGGTTCATGACAAAACCTCCCCAAAATCCCTTGCTGTGTTGCCTGCCAGTCCAGTTAGCAGCCGTACTCTTCCAACGCCGCCCACAACCACCTCGAAGGCGGTCCCAGGCGCGGCATCCACCACCCCCGCGCGGCGTGTGCGAAATGCCTTTCTCAATTCCCCAGTACGTAACATCCGGCGTCTCCTTTGCTTCCAGTCCCATTATACTGATGGTCGCGGCCGGTTAAAACCCGTCCGTGCCATATGGTATTAAAGTCGCGGACCGGACCAAATTCGTTCAAGAAGGAATGAAATGGGCTTGAAGGACCCAAAGGAATCAATCAACCCTCAGTCCAATGGAGGGGGGCGAATTCGGTATTTCGCTCCCTTGAGGCCCTTTCGTCCTTCCTCTTGTGACTGACTGCCGGAACGTCAACTCTTCTACTTGGAGTTAAGGTGTTTTCTGAGGCAAGGAAGGTGGGTGCGTAAAGGGTGTAGTTCAACAGGAAGGGCCGCGCCACGAGGGCAAATACGCGCGCATTTCTGACTCTCCTGATGCAAAGAGTCTTTGCCAAGTCCACGGACGCCTCTGCCGAAAGCATTGCCCCGCTGGGACTTGACGGGGGGCTGTTCCGGCATCGCCTTATCTGGCTGGTTCGCTGGGCGTTTGAGCACTCCAGCCCTGGCGTTCCAACTGCCGCGGTGGAAGCCTTTATTCCGCCTATTCCGAGTCCGGTTTTTCGCGCAGCGAGCGAATTGCGTCCAGTTCGCGCCAGTATTCGGCCAGTGCCGCAAGCCCCTCGGGCGTGATGCTGTACTCGGTGTGCGGCACACGGCCGTTGAACGACTTGATCACCGCCACATATCCCGCCTTTTCCAGCTTGTCAATGTGCGACGACAGATTGCCCTTGGTCAGCCCCGCCGTGCTCAGCAGGAAATTGAAGTCGGCCGCCTCCAGCCCCGAAAGCAGGGTAAGAATGCGCAGCCGGGCCGGCTCGTGGATGAGACGGTCGAGGTCAGCCATTCTGGCCGCCTCCTGCTTCGGATTCCGGCTCGTCCTCCGAGGGAAATTCAGGCAGTTCCGTGCGCGTCAGGCTCTTAAGCTTCCAGAGCGCGTAGCGGCTGTAAATGTGACCCGTCAGAATGGCGATCAGGCCGTAGCCGAAAACCGGCACGACCATGTCCAGCATCGGAAACGCGCCCGGGAAACGGATCGGCACGCCGCATAACAGCGCCACCGCGTGCGCCCCGTACAGCACCGGCCAGATCCACGCCCATAATCCCAGACCCTGGTACAAAATCAGCACGCAAAGATAGGGGGCCATGTACGCCGCCGAAAACGGCTGCATGTTCGCCATGCGCAGATAGCCGAAACTGACCAGCATCGCCCCCACAATGTGGTACGCCACCAGTCCGCCGCCCAGCGCCGTAAGCCACAGCGGCAGACCCTGCCGGTCCGCCGGGCTCGACACCACGGCATAGCCCTCCTCGCCATAGAGCCACTGCGTCACCCGCCAAATCAATTCGCCCCCCCAGCGTGACAATGAAAACCAGCCCAGCGCCACCACCACAAGTCCCATGAAACCCATGGAGAGCGTGAAAAGTCCCATGTTGCCCGTACGGTACGCCGTGTTGGTAAGGCTGGCCGCCAGCCCCACCGCCAGCACCATCGCCACGATCACCACCCACTGCACAAGAAACGAGATGGTGCGGCTGCGCGCATAGCGGCGCGCCCAGCGCACCACCAGCCTGGGGTCGCCCATCTGAAGTCTTTGCGGCGTCTGTTTTCCGGTCATTTGCGGCACTCCCAAAACCAAATCCCCGTTGCTCCCCCGCAAATATTAGCGTGTTTGCCCGACCAAGACAACAAAAAGGACAAAACCGCTCCCAACGCCGCCATCCCGGGGACTGCCATGAATTACAGCCGAAGGCGCATGTTTACATCACGACGGCAAGATGGAATGGGTGTGACCGACCGTTCATAGCACCGGTACAGGCGGCTGTTCCCGAAACGGTTCAATGTTGGCAAAGAAAGGGTTTCAGCGGGAACAGGATGCCAGTCCCCGGCCTCTGGGTTTTAACCGGACACGACCATCAGTATAATGGCGGTGGGAGTAGTAAAGACGCCGCATGCTTCGTGCCGAGGAACTGAGAAAGGTCTTTCGCACACCCCGCGCGGGGGTGGTGGAGGCCGTGCGAGGGGCCACCTTCGGGGTGGCCGCGGGCGAGGTGTTTGGTTTGCTCGGGCCGAACGGCGCGGGCAAGACCACGTTGTTGCGCATGCTCGCCACCATCATCGTCCCCACCTCGGGCCGCTGCCTCGTAAACGGCGTGGCGGCCGATGAGGCGCCCGACCAGATTCGCGCGTCGATAGGTTTTCTGTCCGGGAACACGCGGCTTTACGGGCGGCTGACCGGGCGCGAGGTGCTGCACTATTTTGGCAGGCTTTACGGCATGCGCGAAGCCGACATCCGGCGGCGCGTGGAGGAAACAGCGGCGCTGCTCGACATGGGCGGGTTCATCAACCGCCGCTGCGACACGCTGTCCACCGGGCAGACGCAGAAAGTGTCGATCGCGCGCGTCATTCTCCACGATCCGGCGGTGCTGATTCTGGACGAACCGACACTCGGACTGGACATCATGACCAGCGCGACGATTCTGTCCTTTATCAGCGAGGCCCGCGCGCGCGGGCGGGCGATCATCTTTTCGACCCACTACATGTCCGAGGCGGAACAACTCTGCGACCGGGTTGGCCTGCTCCACCGGGGCGACCTCTTTGCCGTGGGCGACAAAGCGTCGCTGTTCGCGCAAACCGGCGCCTCCGACCTGCGCGGGGCGTTTCTGAAACTCGTGGGTGAGCGGGAGCCTTCGCGCCCATGAGATACTCAATCGTTGCAACCATACTCCACAAGGAACTGCTGGACACGCGGCGCGACAAGCGGACGCTGTTCATGATGGTGGTGCTCCCGGTGCTGCTCTATCCGGCCACCCTGCTCATCGGCACGCAGGCGCTGCTGGTGCGCCAGCAGTCCATTGAGTCGAGCCCCCTGCGCGTCTGTCTCGCAGCCGCCGAATCGGACGACACGGAAGTGATGAAGTCGTGGGTGGCGGACATCAAGAATGTGCAGGTCATCGACTCGCCCCACCCTGGGACGGAACTTGCCGAAGGCAGGGTCGATGTGGTGATCCTGGCGCGCTCCGGGCTGCTCGGCACCCTCAACGCGGGCTACACGCTGCCGATAGACCTCCTTTACGACAAGACCGAGTTTCGTTCGGTGGAGGGGGTGGGGCGGATCGAGGACGCCTTGGCCGAAGTCTATCACCGTGAACAGGTCCGGCGCCTTGAAAGCGCCACGATAAACATGGAATACATCAACCCGCTGGAGGTGAAACGGGTCGATGTGGCGCCCAAGGAAAAGACTTCGGGAACGGTGCTCGGGCTCATCATGCCCGCGCTGCTTGTCGTCGTCATGGCGCTGGGCGCGTTCTATCCCGCCGTGGACCTGACGGCGGGCGAAAAGGAGCGCGGCACTTTCGAGACGCTGCTGTCGACACCCGCGTCAAAGATGGAAATCGTGACGGGCAAGTTCCTGACCGTGTTTATCATGGCCATGCTGACGGCCGTGCTCAACCTGGTCAGCATGGGCGCCACTTTTTACGTGTTCTTCGCCCAGATTTCCTCGATCAACGGGACCGGTTTCACGCTGATGCTGCAAAACCCGGCGCGCGTGGCGGCCATGGTGCTGCTGATTGTCGTGCCGCTGGCGCTGCTTCTGTCGGCGCTGATGATGTCGGTGGCCGTATTCGCCAAGAGTTTCCGCGAGGCGCAAAACTACCTCACGCCGGTGCTGATGCTGGTGCTGTTTCCGGCCATGCTGGCCGGTGCTCCCGGCGCGCAGTTCACCGCCTCGGTCCAGTTCATCCCGGTCGTCAACACAGTCCTCATTTTCAAGGACGCCATGACGGGCAAGGCAACCTGGGAGGGCGTGTTCGCCGTCTTCGTGAGCACGGCGGCCTATGCCCTTCTTGCGCTGATCTTTGCCGCCCGGGTGTTTCAGCGGGAGGACGTGATTCTGTCCGAAGAGCCCGGCATGCCGCTCTCCTTCCGGCGGCGCGACTATGCCCCCCGCACGGCACCGTCGGCGGGCTTTGCCCTGACCCTGTTCGCGCTGGTCATGCTGCTCATCTTCTATGCCGGCTCCTGGGCCCAGCAGCAAAGTCCGCTGTGGGGCGTGGCCTTCACGGAATGGGGCCTGATCCTGCTGCCGGTCGTCGCCGCGCTGTGGTATGCGCGGGTCAATCTGCGCGAGACGCTCCGGCTTCGGCTCTTCTCCCGGCTGCAGGGGGTGGGATCGGTGGTGATGGCTCTGTCCATGCTTGTCCTCATTATGGGATTCAGCAACGTGCATGACCAGTTCCTGCCCGTTCCCGATTCAATTAAGGAGGCGTTTGGCGGTTTTCTAAAGGGAACGGACTCCTGGTCCGGGCTGGCGGCGGTGCTGCTGGCCATGGCGCTGTCGCCGGCGATTTGCGAGGAGGTGCTGTTTCGGGGGGCGCTGCTCTCGGGCCTTCGCGAACGCATGCGCCCGCTGGCCGCCGTGCTGGCCGTGGCCGTACTTTTCGGGGTGTTTCACCTGAGCATCTACCGTTTTGCCCCCACCGCGCTGCTGGGCCTGGCAATCACCTACGCCGTATGGCGCACCAACTCGCTCTGGACAGGCGTGCTCATCCATTTCATAAACAATAGCCTGGCCATCCTGCTGGGCGTCGGAAAACTGCCGAAAGGATTTATGGAATCCCTGGTTCCGGCCGGTTGGGAGACAAAAGGGCCGTCAACCGGAGTCATTGCAGGCGCGTTTGTTGGACTGTTGCTGGGCGTGGCCCTGATGGAGGCGGCGCATTGGTCCGCAAAGAGTAAGGAAGTGTCTCCGGCCCCCTGAAACGGCACGGAGAATACCCAGTGTGTTACCATTTCAAGAATGTCACCGGCGTGCAGGCGCATCCGGACAAAGCGAGGGACTGCCCAACCATGACCGAATGTGCACTTCGCGCCGATGGAAGCGATGTGCTGCTGTACGTGCGTGTGCAGCCGCGCGCGTCGCGCGAGGCGGTGGTCGGAGAGGTCGAGGGCCGGTTGCGCGTTGCGCTGACGGCTCCGCCTGTCGAGGGTGCCGCAAACGATGCGTTGCGGCGTTTTCTTGCGGGTCGCTTGGGTGTGGCCCGCAACCGGGTGACGCTGGAGGCGGGTGAAAAGTCTCGCGAAAAGACAGTGCGCGTCGCGGGACTGTCGGAAACAGCGGTTCGTGACGCGCTGGGTTGTTAAGAAGAATGTGGGAAAGGCGCCCTCGCCTGTCATCCCAAAGCGTTGGACAAGAACTGACAGTTGAGGGCGGCTGTCCCACGTATACGGAAGGAACACCGATGGAATTGCATGAAATGGTCCGCGAGGCGGCCGACGTTGTCCGGAAGATCGCGGATATAAAGCCGGAAGTGGGCATCATTCTGGGCACCGGCCTGGGCATGCTCGGCGACAAGATAGAGGCGGTCGCGCGCATTTCCTACGAGGACATCCCCCATTTCCCAACCTCCACCGTGGACACCCATGCGGGCGAACTGATTCTGGGCCGACTGGCCGGCAGGAACGTGGTCGCCCTGTCCGGCCGCTTTCACCGCTACGAGGGCTATTCCCTGCAACAGGTAACCTTCCCCGTGCGCGTCGCCAAAGCGCTTGGCATTCACACCCTGATTGTGTCAAATGCGGCGGGCGGCATGAATCACCAGTTTCAGGCCGGTGACCTGATGGTGATCACCGATCACATCAACCTGATGGGGGACAATCCGCTCATCGGGCCCAATGACGACGCCCTCGGCCCCCGGTTCCCCGACATGTCCGAGCCCTACACCCGCGCGCTCATCGACCTCGCCGAGGCGGCCGCGCTTAAGTCGGGCATCCGGCTGCAGCGGGGCGTCTATGTGGCGGTCACCGGACCGTGTCTTGAAACGCGTGCCGAATACCGTTTTCTCCGCTTCATAGGAGCCGATGCGGTCGGCATGAGCACGGTGCCGGAGGTGATTGTTGCAGTGCATGCGGGACTGCGGGTGCTGGGCTTTTCGGCTATTACGGACGAATGCCTTCCGGACGCGCTGGAACCGGCGAATATCGAGAAAATTATCGCCGTGGCCAACGCGGCCGAACCCAAGTTGTCCGCTCTGGTGCTGGAATGCCTTCAGGGAATGGATAACTGAGTGGCCGTGAACCGGCCCCTGTGCAAATTGCGAATACGGAAAATATGCTCGCTTTGCTTTTTGCGGTGCCGAGTCAGGCGCGCGTATAATGTGAATTATTAATTATTCGTTCTGCTTCGGCATCAGACAGCGGCTGGAGGGTGTGCGTACCAGTCGCTCGAAAATGGTGCAGAAGGGTGTTCTTACTCAGAGGATTTATACATTCATGCCAGAAAAAGTGTTGCGTTTCATGTTCTTGGCGGCCTGCAGCTTTATGGGTGCCGTGTGGGCTTGGATTATAGTGGACAAATTGCCGACCCTGGTCAACCCCTACGTGTGGGTCGGTGCCGGTGCCGCCATCGGGGCTGTCGTCGCCATCATTGTGCTGCTGGGGGTCCGCGTTATCACCCAAGAGGTCTACGAGCGGCTTGCGCCCGCTTTTGTGGCCGTTGTGCTGGCACTGATTGTGGGGTACCTTCTTTCCCGCTACATGCTGTTCTATTTTCCGAACGCGGAGGAGAAGATCCAGGTTTTTGTCAGCGTCTCGGTCGTGCTTGTCTTCGGATACGTGGGTATCTATCTGGCCCTGAAACGCGCCTCCAACTGGGAATCGCTGATTGCGGCGGTGCAGCGCCGTCCGGCACACCATCCCGGGACGGTGAGCCTCAAACTGGTCGACACGAGCGTGCTTATAGACGGCCGCATTACGGACATCGCCGCCAGCGGATTCATTGAGGGTACGTTGCTGGTGCCGCGCTTCGTGCTCAAGGAACTGCAGAACATTGCCGACTCGGCCGAGGTGCTTCGCCGTGCCAAGGGCCGCCGCGGTCTGGACATACTCAAGAACCTCCAGGATCCGGGTTCACGCACGAAGGTGTCCATCATTGAGGACGACCCGGTCGAAGTGCACGAGGTGGACGGAAAGCTCGTCAAGCTTGCGCGGCACCTGGGCGCCAAAGTGCTCACCAACGACTTTAACCTGAACAAAGTGGCCCAAATCGAGGGCGTTGAGGTGCTCAACATCAACGACCTCGCCAACGCGCTCAAACCCGCCGTGCTGCCCGACGAGCAGATGGAAGTGAAGCTCATCAAGGAAGGCAAAGAGGCCAACCAGGGCGTGGGCTACCTCGACGACGGCACGATGGTCGTGGTCGACGGCGGACGCCACTACATGGGCAGGACGGTGCAGGTGGTGGTGACCAGTGTGCTCCAGACGGCCGCGGGCCGTATGATCTTCACCCGATACAGCGGCCTGGTGCAGTGAGGGCGCAACTGCTCATCCCCGCCGCCGGGATGGGGTTGCGGCTCGGGGCGGACGGGCCGAAGGCCTTGGTCGATATCGGCGGGCGGCCCATGCTCGCCGTGACACTCTCGCGGTTTTCAGGCATGGGGTTGCTCGCACCGGCCGTAATTGTTGCACCGGCCGCGTTCTTTCCCGCCTTTGAACGGGAACTGAAAACCTATCTCGAACTGGGATCTTGGGTCCTGGTGGAGGGTGGCGCGGAGCGCCAGGAATCGGTGGCGCGCGGTTTGGCCGCACTCAGGGAGGATGCGGAGATTGTGGTCATCCACGATGCCGCCCGTCCTTTTGTTCCCAGGCAGGCCGTGGAAACCTCGATCGCCGAGGCCGCTGCGCACGGCGGCGCGACGGTGGCCGTGCCGGTTAGCGACACCATTCTCGTTGCCGACGAACGGCAGTTCCTGGACGGCACGCCTGACCGGCGCATGCTTTGGGCCTGCCAGACACCGCAAACCTTCCGGGTGGAAGTAATCCGCCGCGCCCACCGGGCGGCGACCGAGGGAGGCTGGTTGTGCACCGATGACGCCACACTGGTGCGGCGTATCGGACTGCCTGTTAAACTGGTGGAAGGAAGCCCTGCGAACTTCAAGGTGACCACCGCCTTCGACTTGGCCACCGCACGCAGGATGGTTTCCGAGGAGGCGTCATGACACTTCGCATTGGCATCGGCTACGACCTGCACCGTCTGGACGAGCAGGGAACCTGCATGATTCTCGGCGGAGTCCGGATTCCGCACCCCCGGGGCTTTATCGCCCATTCTGACGGCGATGTGCTGGTGCACGCAATTATCGACGCCCTGCTGGGTGCGGCGGGGCTGGGCAACATTGGCCAGCGCTTTCCCGACAGCGACCCCAATCTCAAAGGCGCGGACAGCATGGTGCTGCTCGAACGCACCAAACGGCTGCTCCAGAGCGCCGGGTTTGGCGTAATCAACATTGATTCCGTCATCATCGCGGAGCAGCCGAAACTCACGCCCCATGTCGAAGCGATGCGCCAGCGCATCGCCGAGACGCTGGATATCGAGCGAAACAGGATTTCCATCAAACCCAAGACCAACGAGGGGGTCGGGGCTGAGGGCCGGGAAGAGGCGGTCAGTGCCCAGTCGGTGGTGCTGCTGGAAGAGCGGTAGACCATGGCCGAGTACGATCCCTGGGCGCCCTATTATGATTTGATCCAGCCCGGTCTGCCCGGCGAGACCGAGTTCTATGTGTACGAGGCCGCGCGGCGCTGCAAACCCACGCTTGAATTGGGCTGCGGTACCGGCCGAATCGCCATTCCCATGGCCATGTCCGGCGTGGATGTCACCGGGTTGGACATCTCCCCCGCCATGCTGGAACTGTGCGCCGACAAGTTGGAGTGTGTCTCGCCCGTAAAGGGACGGCTCCGGCTGGTGGAGGCGGACATGCGCGCGTTCCGCCTGCGCCGCAAGTTCGGCCTCATTGTCATGCCCTACCGTTCGTTCATGCACTGCCTCACGATTGAAGACCAGTTGGCCTGTCTCAACTGCGTGCGGGAGCATCTTGCCTCCGGAGGAGAATTCATTCTCAACCTTTGGGCGGCGGGACCGGCCGAGTTGGACATGCTGCATGACCACTACCAGGGCGGCCGGCTGAAGAAGATAGGGGTTCACACTGCCCGCCGGAGCCGTGCCACGCTGACCCACTACGCCGATGCCTGGCGCGATGACCATTCGCAGTTGCTGCACGAGATACACCGTGTGGTGGAGAAGACCGCCGACGGGCGCGTCCGCCTGGACGAACGCATGACCCTGACCCGAACCTGGATTACGCCGCGCGAAATGGAGCACTTGACGGCGCGCGCGGGATTTCACGTGAAGGCGGTGCATGGCAGTTTTGACGGCGAGGCCTTCGGCCCGGAGTCGACCGAAATGATCTGGAGACTGGAGGCATGAACCCGGACCATCCGTTTCAACTGCGCAGCTACATCGCCCCCGGCGCCCCCGCCACCCGAAGGCCCTGTGACGGTACGGAACCGCCGCTGCGCATCGAGTTCGGGTTCACCCCGCGCTGGTACCGCGAGCGGCTGGGCATTGACTTTTCCGAACGCTGGCATTTGGACCCGCTGCACCGCCGTGAAACCGTGGTGGCGATGAAGCGCGAACTCAACCGGCGTTTCCCGGGACTGGGTCTCGGCGGCGTTTCCCCGGAGGATACCCCGGCCAATCTCGACGGTGTGCACGGAGCACTGCTCGTTGCGAGGGTCTTCGGCATACCGGCGGAATACTATGCGGACAACTGGCCTGCGGCGACACTGGAACATCTGCCGGAGGACCGGATCGCGGGGTTGGAGGCCCCCTCCCTGCCCGACACTCCCGTGTTCGCGCAACTCCTGGAACAGATGGAGACCATCGGGCGGGAGTACGGACGGATCGAGGGTTACCTCAACTGGCAGGGCGTGCTCAACAATGCACAGCGCATCCGCGGACCCGAGATTCTGACCGACCTTATGGTCAACCCCGACCTGGCGCACCATCTCTTCGACGTGGTCACGGAAACCATGATTTCCGGCATGCGCCTCGTCTATGCGCGCCAGCGAAAGAGCGGCGTGCTTGTGCGCCATGCGACCGTGAGCAACTGCTTCGTCAACATGGTTTCTCCGCAGGATTACCGCGAACACCTGCTTCCCTACGACCTGCGCATTGCGGAGGCCTTTGAACTTATGGGCATACACAACTGCGCGTGGAACGTCGATCCCTATATCAAAGACTACGCATCGGTTGCCAATCTCGCCTATGTGGACATGGGGCTCAGTTCCGACCTGAATCGTGCACGGGAATTATGCCCGCAGGCGCGCCGTGCGCTCATGTACACCCCGATGGACCTCGCCAACAAGTCCCTGGAAGAGGTCCACGCGGACCTGTGCCGAATCCACACCGAACTGGGGCCCTGCGACGTGGTGATGGCCGACATCGACCACGAGACGCCGGACGCGCGCGTGCTGGCCGTCGCCGCCATGGCCCGGGAGATCAGCGGGGCGTAGTGAATCGCGGTGTCCAACGTCATTGCGCGAAGGTCTTTCCATTCTTATTTGCCTGACCGCGTATAGGGCACCTCATCCCGGCCTCTTCATTTCCTGGACAAGGGACCCAGACCGAGGTCTCATAACTTGCCCTTCTGGAGAGGCTGTAGCTTGTCATTCCCACCTCGAAGTCCTCTTACGGCTTGCACTTGAGCCGAATATACAAACATCATTCAAGCAGTCCGGGTTGTCCGCACAAACCGAAATTCTTGGCACTCTTGCCTCGAATTCGCACCGGACATTCGCACGAACTCCTAAACAACCCAGAGCCGTTCATGCTCATTGGCAGGATGCACACTCCACGAACGGCAGGCGTTTTGGAATGGTATAATTGAAATAAGTGAAGGATTGTGCACGTTTTCAGTATATGTATTCGCAACAGCCGAAAGGGACAGAGAACCATGAGTAGTCGGGCTCTGCGTACTTTTGTGCTGGTTCTAGTGCTCGTTTCTTGCACGGGCGGACCCGCGTTGGCCGCGGGAGCGGCTGAAAGTCTGCAAAACTCGGTGCGGGCCACCTTTTCGAACACCCATTTCGACCGGGAGTCTCTGGCAAACGAAGCCCTGTCGGCCGTAAAGAGCAAAGGGACCACGGAAGTCATCGTGACGCTTGCACAGCCCGACCAGGTTTCGCAGACCGTCGGCATGAGCAGGGCAGAGCAACTTGGCGAGTTCCACGCGCGAAACCACGCAATGGCCGGAGACGTGCTGGCCCGCCTTTCCGCCGGCGAATTCAGGGAGCGCAATCGTTTTGACAACTTTGCCGGCTTCATCGGAACGGTGAGCGAGCGGGGACTGAGGCAATTGCTGGCCGATCCCTCCGTGGAGTTTGTCGAGCCGATTCGTATCTTGGAGGCCCATCTGGCCCAGGGCATTCCCCTGATGAATGCGGCTGTCGTGCGTTCGTCGTACAACGGTTCCGGATTGTCCATTGCGGTTTGCGACACGGGAGTCGACTACACCCACCCCCGACTGGGCAACGGCGGTTTCCCCAACAGCAAGGTCCTTGGTGGCAACGACTACGGCGACAATGACGCCGATCCCCTGCCCAACACCCAGGCCCACGGGACATGCTGCGCGGGAATCGCCGCCGGCGACCTTGGCACGGTGGGCGACTACATCGGCGGCATGGCGTACAGCGCAAAGCTCTATGCGCTGAAGATATCTTCGGGCACTTCGGGCTCTGCGACAAATGCCGCCATGATTTCCGCCTGGGACTGGTGCGTAACACACCAGAACGACAATCCGTCCTACCCGATCATGGTAATCAGCACAAGTTTTGGCGGAGGCCGCTATTACAGCACCGCCTCGGGCGATGCCGTGTCACCGTCCATGACAACCGCCGCCAACAACGCGGTGGCCGCCGGAATCACCGTTCTGGCCTCTTCAGGCAATGACGGATACTGTGACTCGGTGGCGTGGCCCGCGTGCATTTCGAGCGTGATCTCGGTGGGGGCGGTGTACGATGCGGGCTTTGGGACCTACTATCCGTGCGTGAATTCGGCCACCTGCGCGGCCAAAACGGCGGACAGCGGGTGCAGCACGGGATACTATTCCACCGATACGACCGCCGCGGACAAGGTGACTTCCTACTCCAACACGGCTTCGTTTCTCACACTGCTGGCCCCTTCAAATGCCTGCGCCACGCTGGATATCGTCGGGGCAGCCGGCTACAGCGCCAATGACTATTACACCTCATTTGGCGGCACCTCGGCCGCGTGCCCGTATGCCGCGGGAGCGGTGGCCTGCCTGCAATCGGCGGCCAAGTCGATTACCGGGCACTATCTCACGCCGGCGGAAGTGCGCAGCACGCTGACGTCCACAGGTGCAAATGTCACCGACACAAAGGTCGCAATCACCAAACCAAGGATCAATTTGGGCGCGGCGGTTGCAGCCTTGGTTCCCGACACCACCCCGCCGACGGTGTCGAGCGTGACGAGCAACCTGGCAAATGGAACGTACACCACGGGCCAGGTGGTGGACGTGCGGGTGACATTTACCGAGGCCGTAACCTATGTGCCCGGTACCGGCCTGGCCCAACTCCAACTGGAGACGGGCACGACCGACCGTCAGGCAGTCTACGCCGGCGGAAGCGGCGGCACGGTCCTGGTCTTCAACTACACGGTTCAATCGGGCGATGTATCCGCCGATTTGGAATACCTGAGTACCGCAGCACTGACACTCACGGGCACTGCCACCATAAAGGATGCCGCCGGCAACAACGCGACCCTGACGCTGCCGACCCCGGGTTCAGCCACTTCTCTCGGCGGCAGCAAGGCGATTGTAATAGACGCCGTCGCTCCGACGGTGTCGAACGTGACGAGCAACCTGGCAAATGGAGCGTACACCACGGGCCAGGTGGTGGACCTGCGGGTCACGTTCAGCAAGGCGGTGACCTACGTGCCCGGCACGGGCTTGGCCCGGGTCCAATTGGAAACGGGTACGACCGACCGGCAGGCCGCATACGCCAGCGGAAGCGGTGGCACGGTCCTGGTATTCAACTACACGGTTCAGGCGGGCGACACGTCCGCCGACCTGGAATATCTTGGCACCGGGGCCCTGACGCTCACAGGCACCGCCACCATCAAAGATTCCGCGGGCAACAGCGCTTCGCTGATGCTGCCAACCCTGGGTTCGGCCAATTCTCTGGGCGGCAGCAAGGCAATTGCCATTGACACAACCGCGCCGGTCATCACCCTTAACGGTTTAGCCATCTTGACCGTCGAGTGCAGGACGCCCTACACGGACGCGGGCGCGACGGCCAGTGACAACATGGCGGGAGATCTCACGGGAAGCATCGTGGTTGTCAATCCGGTAAATATGAGCGTGGTCGGCGTCTATACGGTGCGCTACAATGTGAAAGACACGGCGAACAACAATGCCCCCGAGGTCACGCGCACAGTGAATGTCGTGGACACAACCCCGCCGTTCATCACGCTTAACGGTTTGGCCGCTGTGACCGTCGAGTGCAGGACGTCCTATGCAGACGCAGGCGCGACGGCAACAGACAGTTGCGCGGGCGACAGAACGGCGGGCATCACAGTCACCAATCCGGTGAACACGGCGGTTCCCGGCGCCTACACGATCCGCTACAATGTGAACGACGGCAACGGAAACAGCGCCGTCGAAGTAACGCGCACGGTTGATGTGTTGGACACGGTTCCGCCCGTAGTCACCCTTAACGGTTTGGCCGCCGTAACCGTCGAGTGCAAAACGGCCTATGCAGACGCGGGCGCCACGGCAACAGACAGTTGCGCGGGCGACAGAACGG
>CAIJOU010000152.1 GCA_903822375.1 Candidatus Hydrogenedentota bacterium | reverse complement strand
CCAAGACGCTGAAAGCGTCATCCAATACAGCCCCGGGCCGCATGCTGCCTGAAAGGCAGCTGCGCCCCGGGGTAACGATTGCCCCTACCATCGTGCCCTGAAGGGGCAACCCAGCCTTGAGCCCATGCCGAGGTCCTTCCGCGCATGATTGCACAAGAGTGGCATGGGTGGCCTTTCCTTGTCCGGCGATTAAGGCTTCCGCGTGCGCATTGACCCCGCCCCCGCCGGGGATCGATAATTGGGCGCGGAGGAAGCGTATTATGAGGAGACCCGTCATGAAGGTATTGGCATTCAACGGAAGCCCGCGCAAGAACGGCAACACCGAACTCCTGCTGCGGACGGTGCTCGGCCCTGCCGAAGAGGCGGGCATGGAGACCGAACTTATCCAAGTCGGCGGCACCGGCGTGCAGCACTGCAAGGCCTGCTATTGGTGCGCCAAGAACAAGGACCGGCGCTGTTCCAACGAGAGCGACATGATCAACAAATGGCTGCTGAAGATGTACGAGGCCGATGCGATCATTCTGGGGTCGCCCACGTATTTTGCCGACATGTCATCGGAAATGAAGGCGTTTGTCGACCGGACGGCTTTTGTCGCCCGCCAGAACGGCAACGCGTTCTCCCGCAAGATTGGCGCGGCCGTGGTCGCCCAGCGGCGCGGCGGCGCGGTGAACGTGCTGGATTCGATCAACCACATGTTCCTGATGTCGCGCATGATCGTGCCGGGCTCGACCTACTGGAATTTCGGCGTCGGCCTCAATCCGGGCGACGCGGCCAACGACACGGAAGCGCTGGGAAACATGCGCGACCTCGGCGAGACCATCGTGTGGCTGGTGCAGACCCTGCACGCGCCGACGGTGGAGGTGGAATAAGGCAGGGCGGTCGGCCGCGAGAATGTGGGACAGCCGCCCCCGGCTGTCAGCACGCAAGGAACGACAGGCGAGGGCGCCTGTCCCACAGAATCCTCCGCCTTGTCACTCCCCCCGGTCACGCAGTATGGCCGCAAGCACCCTGGTTTCGCACTCCATGAGCAAATCCCCCGCATGGGTCAGGCTGATGCGATAGACAAGCATGGCCACGCCCAGCAGCAACAGCGTCGCCGGCAGGCTGAGGGGGAATCCGTGCCAGTTCCACAGGATTGCCGCCAGCGGGTCGAGGCCCAGGCACAGCGCCGTGGGCAGCGAGAGCAGCCCGACGAGCAGCATGGAGGCGATGCCCAACAGCATCATGGTGGACCGGTCCCCCTTGCCGCGCATTGCATCCCGGCCGATACGGTAGGGTGCCAGCACGGATGTCCACGCGCCGACGGCGCAGAAGAGCAGGTAGAGGCAGACGATGTGGACAAGCGACAGGACGGCAAGGTAGGGCGATGTGCCAATCAGGACGGCGCCCAGCGTGACAAACAGCACGGCGAGCCCGCCCACGAAGGGAAACATGGCCATGTGTTTTGCCACCAGGAAGCGGCGCCGCGGCGTGGGCAGGAGCACCAGCCCACGAAACGCGGGACCGTCGGCGCCGAAGGCGTTGAACAGGAATACGCCGAAGTTCAGATAGGGCCAGATCAGCGCGGCAACCGGAAGCCACGAGCGGTCGTTGGCCACGCGGCCGCCATAGGCGCCCGCACGGTACATGAACAGCAGAAAAAGGCCGAAGGCGAGGGGCATGATCATTTGCAGGCGGATGTTCGGATGACGCCGATAGGCCGTGAAAAAGCTCCAGGCCAGACCGGCCGTGTCGTCGGCGACGAAGGGCAGCCGGCGCAGCGTGACCGGCCTGACCCGCTTCGCTGCAACGGCAGCCTTGCCCTTCGCCCCGGGGGCCTCGGGGGACAGGCCCCGTTTTTCCCGGAGAACCGACACGCCGGAACCGGTGTAATGGCGGAGTGTGGCTCGGTATCCCAGGGCAAGCCCGAGCAGGGTCATGAGCAGCAGTCCGCCGCACAAAAGCATGGCCTGGGAGACGCCATGCTTGCCGAGCGCCCACAGTCCCATGGGAAGCCATGCGGGCGGAAAAACGAGATGGCCCCATACCAGGCCGTGCAGCAGAGTCTGGTCGTCCATGGGGTGCGCGGCACCCTGCGGGTGCAGTTGGAGCACCTGGGAAAGCAGCCCGGGCAACTGGCCCAGCACGATGAAGAACACCGGGATCAGCGTCAGCACGAGCCGCCGCTGCCGCTTGTTTTCCATGAGAATGGCCAGCATGCCCCGCAGGTAGTAGGCCCATGCCGAGAGCATCAGCGCAAAGGCGGCGAGGAGCAGCGCGCCGCCCCAGACCACGGGCCGCGGCGCGAACCACGGCTGCCAGGGGGCGAGCAGCTTTTCCATGGGCGTGGAGGGCAGGTTGAGTCCCGCCAGCAAGGCGACGGCACCCGGTATGGACAGCAGCATCAGGGGGCCGGCGAGGGAGGCCAGGAAGTTGAACATGAATATCATGGGCAGCGACACGGGCAGATGGAGCAGTTTGCGCAGGTCGATGATGTCGTTGCGCTGCACCTCCAGCAGCAGCCCCCAGAGCCAGACAAACAGGTAGACCACCGCCGGAATGTCAAGCAGCAGCAGGCGAAGGGCGGGCGATTCGGTTCTTGCGACCGCCATGCCGAGAAAGTAAAGGCCCACGGCCGCCGCCAGCGACATCACGATCGCGCCTGTGCTCATGCCGATGGCAAGGGCGAGGGAAACCCATTTCCCCGCATGCCAGGTGTGCCGCAGGAGTGTCCACTTGAGGGCAACCAATGCCCACAGTTGCCGAAGCATCAGCGGGCCTCCAGCCACGACAGACCCGCGTCGGACTCGGCGGGCATGCCCGCCGCCGCCACGAAGGCGTCCTCCAGCCGCCCGCCCGCGGCCACCTCTTCCAGCCGCCCCTGGGCGGCGATTCGGCCCTTGACGATGATGCCCACATGGGTGCACAGGCGCTCGACGATGTCGAGAATGTGCGAGGTGAGGAAGACCGTCGCGCCGCGCTCGACCATGCGCTCCAGCACCTTGCGCATCGTGCGCGAGGCGATGGCGTCAACGCCCTCGAAGGGCTCGTCGAGAAACAGCAGTTCGGGGTCGTGAATAATGGCCGCCGACATGGCGAGCTTCTTGCGCATGCCGTGGGAGTATTCAAAGGTGAGCGTCTTGCCGCTGTCCGCAAGGCCCATGAGCGCCAGCAACTCGGCTGAACGGTCCAATATGACCTGCCGGGGCATGCCGTACATCCGGCCCACGAAGGTGAGGTACTCCAGGCCGGTCAGGTTTTCGAAAAGGCCCAGGTCCTCGGGTACCACGCCGATGCGCCGCTTGATGGCCAGCGGATTGCGGCGCAGGTCCATCCCAAGGATGCGGGCGCTGCCCGCGCTCGGCGCGACAATGCCGGTCAGCATCTTGATGGTGGTCGATTTGCCCGCGCCGTTCGGCCCGAGAAAGCCGTAGAAGCTGCCGCGCTCCACGCGCAGGGCAATCCCGTCGACGGCGCGCACGCCCTCGTAATCCTTGACCAATCCGTCTGTTTCAATGCACCAGTCCATGGCGCACAGCATAGCCGGGAGGCGCGGGTCGGGACAAGGGTTACGGTGTTCGCGTTGCTATAACTGAGAGAACTTCACCAAGGCAAAGGACAAAAGAGACCCTGGGGATCAAAGAGACCTCGTCACCACGGGTTTCTCAGAGTGGACCGTCCTTGTCCCTTTCGTCCTTTGGGTCCTTTTCGTCCCTGCATTTTTTGGTGGTTGCGGCGGGGCAGGACCTAGTGCTTCCCCTTCTCCGCCGCCTCATAAACCCGCACGTAGTCCACGACATATTGGTCGGGCAGTTTGGCCTCCTGGATCTTCCCCGCCCACGGTCCGATTTCCTCGGTGAGCTTCGCGTAGGCCGGGGTCTGCATAACGCCGCCCGCCGTCGTCCGCCACGTCTCCTCGCCGTCTATGTAAAAGGCGTAGTACTCCGGCGTCCACCAAACCGCGTACGTATGGAAACCCTCGTTCAGGCCGTCCCGGTTGATTTCTCTCCCTTCCGACTTGTGGTGTGTGCCGTAGCCGTCCCAGTGCAGCGTGTGCTGCACCATGCTCTTGAGCGACGCCTTCTCCATGATGTCGATCTCAGTGCCCTCGCGGCCCCTGCCCTCGCCGTCCGGCAGGCCGCCGATGGGCATCAGCCAGAAGGCGGGCCAATGGCCCACCTGCGTGGGCATTTTGCACCGCGCCTCCCAATAGCCAAACGCATGCTCAAACCGGTGCAGCGTGCGCACCGCGCCGCTGACGTAGCGGTCCCCCTCCTTGTTCGTATACAGCAACAGATGGCCTTCGCCGTCCAGCGCAACGGCGCTCTTGGTCCAGAAACCGTCCCGGCGCGGACTGTCGCCGATCACTTCCCACTTGGCGGCGTCGATTTCCTTCCCGTCAAACTCGTCGCTCCACGTGAGGTTCCATTCCTTGTCCGAAGCCAGAGACGGAAGTTTCGATGCGGGGCTCTTGGTGGCATCAGAGCCAGATTCCGCGGCAAATACTGCACAGCAGAGAACCGTGGAAGCGAGGATACAGGAAGAAACACGCATGACAAATTTCCTTTACGCGATGCTGTCCCAAGTCACAGGTCGACGGCCTTCATTGTTCATTGCCCATTATCCATTGTCAACTGTCACTTCAAGTCCATCGCGTTACTTCCCCGGAGGGGAAGAATCTGAATAGCCGGAGGTGACCGTAGGGAACCTCCGGTACCGTCAAGACGAAACGGACAACCCCGCAGTGGGTTGAATGTGAATTGGTCTGGAGTTCCAACCGGGTTGCGCGCTCTTTCGCATTCAACCCCATCCGGGGTTG
>CAIJOU010000151.1 GCA_903822375.1 Candidatus Hydrogenedentota bacterium | reverse complement strand
TCAAGCGTCGACGTTCGGAGTCCAGGGTGTCCTGGCTTCTTGCCATACGAATAATCGACAGATACATCGATATCATGAACATGCAGAATCCCACGCCCAGCAGCAGCGGTCGCAGGCTGAGGATGTCACCCCGAAGCGTATCGGGAGACAGATTGTTGACCAGTTGCAAAACCTCATGCAGCGCGAGCATAAACGCACCGGCGGCCACGCTTATTTTGATGGAGAAATCGCTCTTTGAGCGAAGCGCCGCGTACAGGGGGGGGGAACTGAACAGAAGGATTGCCAGCAGATTCATGCAGTGTTCAACGGGGCCGGAAATGTGGTCGCTGGAGGCAAGGAGACTCGCCGAGGCGACGATGAGCATTGCCAAACCGGTGGATGCGATGGCGGTTGACACGCTGTCGGCGCGCATAAGGAAACCCGAGTGCCGTTTACCCTGCATGTCTTCCTCGAAAAGCAGTCTTTCTTGCGTCAATCATCAACATGAGAAGAGTCCAAACTTGAGCCTTGCCAGGCGGCGCAGTCCAACTGTGAGGAGCCCAGCCGGTGTATTATGCGCATTTTGACGGACGTTATCAAAGGGTGTGAGAGAAGTCACAAGGGTTCGGATGCCTCCGCATTCCATCCACGTTGACTTCAATGACGCCTTTTCGGTCGGAAGTTGGCGCAATCGTTCAAGAATATTAACCAGGCAGGGCATGAAAGGAGGCCGCGTTCAGGCCGGTCGCTCGTATCCCAGGTTTTCGATATCCACGATCGCGCTGATGACGCCGGTTCTGACCCTACTGAGGCGGCCCTCGTCCTGGCACTGCCCGTCCAGTGACGATAGACGGTCCAGAACCGCGACCAGCCCTTTCCGGTACGAACCGCGGCCCTTTGGCGTCAGGCACTGTTCGAGGTACTGGCTTCGCTGCGGCGATTCGGCAAACAGCGTCTCGACGTAGAACTCTCCCGGACGATGGGGATCCTTCTTCAACTCATCAGACCAACTGTCGAAGTAGGCATCTTCCGCCGTGCAGAACGCTTCCGCAACAGCGCGCCTCACGTCCGCACTGCGGGGACGGTAGTAGAACTCGACGGCCTCTTCAAGCGCATCTTGCGCGTTCCTTTGGGGGTTCCGCAGGAGCCGGCCCGCGACGGCGGTGTTCATTTCCACGGCCGGATTGATCATCGGTCCCTGGTAAATCATACTTCCGCGCGCGCCGTCCCCGTAGTGTTCCCGGATGGCGGCCCCCGCGCGCTTCGGATAGGGCATGAAGTACGACAGGCGGTTGCGCCGCGCGCAGTGATACATCCAGATGCCGCCCGAAGTGCCATAGGCGCACGGCAGGCGCGAGATGAAGGCTTTGCGCCGTTCAGGCGCAACGCAGGTGCCGCGCCATCCCTGGTCCATGAAACAGTCGATATGGCTGCCCAACCCGACGACCTGATCTTCCTGTTCAGGGGTGAACGGCCCCGCATTGCCGGGAAGCCAGTTGGAGGGGATGGCCGTGACGGTCAGGTGCGGCCAGCGGCTCTTGATGTGCTGGGCAGCGCGCGCGTTCATCCGCACGTTGTATCCCACCTGCCCGTCCCTGCCGGCGCATTCCGGGCACATGCAGCAGCCCAGGTCGCATGATTCAAGATGGATGCCGCCGAACGCGAAATTGTTCAAAGTGCAGTCCAGAATCTTCTCCACGCAGCGCCAGGATTCCTCCTTGGCGCCGCAAAGCGCGTGCGCGTGGGGTTTTCCGTCCGCGTCGACGCCGCGAATGCCCGGGTTGGCCTCAAGAATCTTGTCATAACCCCAACTCAGCAGTCCCATGCCGAACATGATGCGCATGTCGAGTTTCTCGGCGGCCTCAATGAGCCGTCGGACCATTTGAACGCGGCCCTCGTCCTCAAAGGCGCTCTTGATGTCCGGGGGATAGCCGTAGGTGGCAAACAGGCCCCAGACGTCCAAGAGTTTGAACCCCGCCTCGGCCTGCACTTTCAGCGCACAGACAAGGCTGTCGAGCGTCTGCCCGTCAAACTGCGGCGCGGGCCACTGCTGGAGCGGCAGTGGCTCGTTCCGCATGTCGTTGATCCAGGCGCCAAACGCCACGCGGTGTTTGTACCCCTGGTTGTTGTCTGATGCCGCCTGAGAAGATTGGGACTCCGCAGTTCCCTGTTTGCCGAGTGCCAGCACGGCGCTTGCCGCCGCCATCTTCAACATGGTTCGCCGGTTCATTGCATCGTCCTCCATTGGCATGAAGATAACACGTTCAGGATGGGTTCGCCGCGTCGCTATGCCTGCAACGCGCTCTCTTCTTCAGGAAATACGCGGCTATGGCAGGTTCATTTCCCAGGCTTTCAGGCCGCTGATGACAGCCACTCCGTCCTGCACCACAAACCCGACGCGGCCCGTAAACTGCTCGGCAGAATAGGTCTGAACAAGCAGGTCATTGAGGTACATCTCGAAGATGTTTTTGCGGAAGAGGAGCCGGAAGCGGCAGGTTTCACCCGGAGGGATGCCGGCGACGGTCGCGCATCCGAAGGCGGTCTGGTCGGCTGATTCGAAGCGCAGCGGTTCTGTCCGGCGCAGTTTCCCAATTTCCGTCTGGCCCCAGGTCTCGAAGAGGACGGCGGTGGCCGCCTTGTCCTTTTCTTCGAGGCATATCCCCACGCCGGGGAAGACAAGACCGTCAATTGCCGTGACCTTCATGGAACCTTCCACGACAAAGCCCCTGTCGCCGTCGAAGGTGGTGTCGAGAAGGGTGAGCGCAATGTTCGGATTGCCCGGAGTGATCCATCGTGGAGACGGCAACGGATGGGCCTTGAGGGTAATCTGATCCTGCGAGGCGTCAACATCCCCGTTCAAATCGGGTTCTGCCGGCCGGATTCGCCGCGGGTCAAGCGGCAGTTCCGTACCTTTGAGCGCCTCGTTTCCTTTCCAGTATCCCATGTGAAGATGACCCGCGCCGTCCACAACGGCGGACTTGAGCGGCGCATGCCACCAGAAGAGACCGCCGGGGTCAAGCATGTAGTTTGTCAGCAGTGTTTCATTGGGCAGGCGGCAATAGCCAGCCCAGAGGGCCACCACGTTGCGCCCGGAGTAGCCGTTGAGCCGGAACGCCGGATAATCGGGACTGAACGGCCCCGTGGGCTTGTCGGAAATGAACGTTGCCACCGCGTACTGGAAAGAGCCGGGATAGAATCCGCCCACAAGGAGATAGTACTTGCCGCCAATGCGCTGGCACCCGCCCGGTTCCTGCACGACGCGGACATTGAGGTTGTCGGTGAACGGGAACTCCCCCGTCCAGGCCCATTTCACGCCGTCGTCGGAACGCAGCATGCCGCCCACGGCGTAGCCGTAATAGACCGTCTTCCCGCCTTCGTTTTCGCTGATCACATCCATGTGGTCAATGCGCTGGCCGTCGGGCCTGCGCACATCGAATTCGGGCCCGAGCCAGGTCCAGTGAACGAGGTCGGGCGATTCCCATAAACGCAGCACATCCTGCTTGTCGCCCGTGTAGCTCCCGTGGTTCATCAGGTATCGGTCACCCACCTTCCATACGCGCATGGCATAGATGACGAACGGCGCATCTTTAATGACCGGGCCAACATCCTTCCAATGAACGCCGTCGGTGGAGGTGGCCAGCCAGACGTTGCACCACTGGTGGCGCAGATCGGCAATCTGCTGTTCGCGCCGGTACATGGTGAACAGGTAAAAGGTGCCGTCATTCCAGACCACGCAGTTGTCTTTCAGCGTGCCCTCGGGCGCCCGGTACAGCAGTGCTGAGGCGGTATCGGAATAGAAGAGAAGACAAGCGAGCAATGGGACGGCGGTGATGCCGGCTGTGCGCCCGATTCCCCGCAGCGTACTCGTAATGAACACGGATTTCTCTCCTTTTCCGGCCGCCGTCCTGATGAACCATGCAGCAACTTCCGTTCACAGGGTGATTCTCGGAGGACAGGGGTGTGGGCGCGTTTATCAACACACTGCCAAGAGGCATATTCTGCCATGAACAGGACGGAGAACTTGAACCGCTTCCGGCAGCTTTTTCACGCCGTGCCGCAATCGACATGCAGGCAGCTATCATGCGCGGGAATGTTCAGGGGAACCGGAATCGCGCAAGGCGAAAGCCAATGTTGCCGAGCATGATGCCCGGGGGACGGTCGTTGCTGCGGTACGCCGACCGGCAATAGCCGGGGTCCACAGCAAAGAAGCCTCCGCGAAATATTTTGCGTCCGCTGTTTTCCGGGCCTATCGGGTCCGTCACCGGAGTGCTTGTATAATCCGCGTAACGGTCTTGGACCCACTCCAAAACGTTTCCGCTCATGTCGTGCAAGTTCCAGGCATTTGGAAGTTTCCCGCCGACGTCATGTGTCTGCTTGTTGCTGTTGTCACCGTACCACGCGTAATCGCCAATCTTGGTGTAGGCCAAATCATCACCCCAGTAGAACCGGGTTGTCGTGCCCGCCCGGCACGCATACTCCCACTCTGCCTCCGAAGGCAGCCGGAATCCCATTTTTGGATATGCGCTGTTGAGCGCCTTAATGAATACCTGGGTGTCGTCCCATGAAACCGATTCCACAGGGCGGTTGTCGTTGCTGGCAGAGGCGGCGCTTTGGAAGAAGGATGGATTCTTGCCGCCCATAACCGCCTTCCACTGGGCCTGTGTGACCTCGTATTTGCTCATCCAGAAGCCTTGTGAGAGGGTTACCTTGTGTTGCGGGCCTTCCCATTGCTGGGCGTCAGGCTCTCCCGGATAAGCCCCCCATCATAAACGTTCCCGGGGGACACCAAACGAACTCAATCCCTGCAAACGTCTGTGTATTGCCCGGACTAATCGGGCAACCCGTGAAGACCACTGCCGCCATCATCGCAACTGCGGCGAGCACGAACCGGGCATGCGTGGATGGATTCATTTCGGTGCCCCTTTGGGAAGGTGTAATATGCCCGCCCTGAGTTGTTTCGAACACGCTGAACGCGGGGAACGGGTTCGCCAGCCTCCAACTCGTTCATTCCATCACTTTACCCCCGTACATGTGTTTTGTCAATGTCATTCTTGGCGTATTTTCGCGGTATTACCGGGGTGAAGCCGGGTTTCCCCCGCCTGCGTCACGCCCCCGTTCCAACGGCTGCTGATCGCCTCAGAATCTGGTCGTGGCGGCCCATCCTGTGCTACTGTGTTTTAATATGAAGAGCATCCAGAGCAGAACCCTTCAAGTTGCTTTTCGGCGGTCTCAGGTATGCGCGCCGGCTCTGTGTCTTCTGCTTGTGGTCGTTACGGGCTGCCTCCGGGACACTGCCGGCAATGGTCCGCTATCGATTGACCTGGGTGCCCAAAACAACGAGCACGGCGTCTGGTTGGTGGGGGACCTTGACGGCTGGAACGCGGCGGGCGTCAAAGGGGGTGTCGAGTGCCGCCACAACGACCTGACGGCCCACGGGCGATGGCAGGGCGATTATCTGTATTTTCGCGTGTCCAATGCGTGGGCCTGCCAGGGCTCGCGTCCTGAGGTGTGGGTGCGGGTAGAGTATTTCGACGGCGTCAAGGGGCAGCCTTTGTACTTTCAATACGATGCACTGGGCGAAGACGCCTCGGCGCGTTACAAGGCGGCCGAACAGGTAACCATGACAGGGTCGGGTTGCTGGCGTCATCACACGTACCATCTTACGGACGCGAACTTTGGGGACAGGGAGAACAACGCCTCCGATTTCCGTTTGTGCAGCAGGGAAGATTCTGAGTTTCATATCAATCGTGTCTGGGTCTTTCCCTCCGCGCCGCCGGCGGGCCCGGCCGTGATACTTCCCGAAGCCTCTATTCTTTTTGATGAACATCCCAGCGTCGTCTGGTCCGACGAAGCGAACGTCCAGCGCACCGAGTTTCGGCTTGCCGAACGGGGAAATGCCCGCGCACACACCGTGTGGAAATGGATTCAAGATTCTACAGTTGTGAAAGCCCCGGACCTGCCCCGTCTTCTACCGGGTCGAACCTACTCTTGCTGGACGCGGTCTGAGACTGAAGGTCACTGGACCCCGTGGACGGTTCAGGAATTTCGCACCCGATTCAGTTCGCCGCCCGCACCCCAAGTCTCTTTGCCAGCAGTGAGCGTCCATCCGGATGAAGATGTGACTGTCGCATCATTTGGGGCGCTGGTTCGCTGGCAGGGCGAGAGACACGATGCCTATGCGTGTGAATGTGAAACGGGAGACGGGACACGGACGACGCTTTGTGGGGAAAGCACCTATGACCACTGCGGCTTGGGTCTCCTGGTGCCGGGTGCAGCGTGCCGGTTACGCGTGCGCCTGCACAATCCCCACGGATGGGGCGAATGGAGCCGCCCCGTGGCATTTACCGCTACGGGCGCTCCCCGGGATGCAGATTGGGCGCACCTGCGCGGCTACAGTCCGCACCCCTATGGAATTGTTTCCGACCTGAGCTATGACTACCGCCGCGTGCTGGACCGATTGTCGGGCCGGGGCATCAATCTCATCCGCACCATGCCGCTGAATGCCTGGGACGCGCAACCCTTCCTGATGTCCAACGACGGGCGCTATGACCTTTCCCGAATCGATCCGGCATACATGAACCGCCTCCGCGATTTTGTCGCCTATGCCAACGCGAGAGGGTTCATCGTGCAGTTGTCCGTGTTCGAGCATTGTTCGCTGAGGCACGGAGAGGTCAACGGGCGCTTCGCGCTGACGAAAGGCAACAATATCCAGGACGTGGACATCACGGCCGAAAACTTCGCCGGCTTCTGGTCGCGCTCAGACAGCCCGGAAATGCGTTTTTATGAGGAATGGGCCACGATGCTGGCATCCGCCACCCGCGGATACAAGGTCATTCTTGAAGTGATGAACGAGCCTTATGTTGACACTCCCGACAATATCGAGTTCCATCGGAGTATCATCAAGGTTCTTCGGGATTATGGCGCGGACAAAGTCTCAATAAATTCCTGGAACGACGATTGCACACGCGAACTGGAACCCTTGGTGGATTATGCGAGCTGGCACGACAACGGCTTCGTGGAACGCAATGCGGTTCCCGCGAGGAAAGTCCTGCAGTCCACGGATACCGGCGGCTGGCACCGGAAATCTGACGTGGTTGCGTGGGCGAAAGCATCCGAGGAGCATGGTTACCAGTTCGAGCATATGGCCATGTCCGACGACGGGGACACTGGCGAGTCGGACACGGACTGGGCTTTCGTCGATGCTTTGGGCCGCATGAACTCCGGGAACTCAGGCGAAAAGGCCGGTCTCCCGAGGTAAGGCATCAATCCATCGGAGCGATGGGGTGTCGGACCGTACAACGTGCCATGCGTATGCATGACGGTCTTTCCCGAGAATTCGTCCGCGGCGGAGTGTCGGGGCGGGTCGTCATTCTCTGGCAGGCCAGCGCCCGCAATGTGCGGACCGGACTTTAACGGCCTCCAATGGGCGTTGACAGAAAGAACACCCTCCGATATGATCTGAGCCGGGATGAAGCGGGTGTTGTGCTGGCTGGATGAGAATTGAGAAAAGGGCCGAGCGTCCCCGCATTTCCAGGCAGGTTCTGGCCAGTCTCGGAATCGGGGCCGAAAGGCGTTTATTATGCGCAAAGGCTGCCGGGTTGTTCTCGTCGTTTCATTGGGCCTGCTTGTTGCATCTCAGGCTCGGGCAGACCTTGACACCGAGTCTGTGCGGGCAGAGCTTTCCAAAAAATCCGAGCCGATAAAGTCCCTCATGTGCAGCAAGAAAGTGTCCCTGAAATATGACGAGTTCAGCGGTGCCGCGCGGGTTGACTCGGAGGGAACGGTAGAGTATGCCCGGGCCAAGGATGGGAAGGATTGCTACCGCGCGGAGGAAGTGGTGACGACGAAGGGTGACTCCCTGGAAACCTCAACGGAGAAGCTCACGGCGATCTCGGATGACGTGTACACGCGCGTTGCCTCCTCCGTCGTCTCCTCCGGTGGAACTGAAACCAACGAAACGACCATGTCCAGCGACCTGCTCGTCGTTCAGCGAATCGTGGGAAAGGGCATCCTGACATCTATCGAAGCCCGGTTCAAGTCCTTGAAGATTGCCGAGTCCAAACAAGGCAAAGAAGAGGTCTATGTCATTGAAGCGGAGCCCAAGGAAGACGCCAGCTTCACAACCCCCATGGGACCGCTGGCCCGGGCAAAGTTCATCATCGCCCGCAAGAACGCCTTGCTCCTCAAAATCATTCATCTTGACAGTGCCGGGAAAGAATTTGGAAGTACCGAATTCACGAACCACAAGATTAACCCCGCGATTAATCCGGCGCGCTTCAGAACGGCCGACTGATGTCCGAGGTGGCCGGGAAATGTGCGGGTGGCGCCTCGACAATGAATCCTCCTCTGAGACGTTCCGGTCACTCACCCTTCCACAGGGTCGCATAAGACAACAGGCAACTGGCAAGGCGCTTTCTATGTCCAGCCAAGCACCGCGGAGGGTCTTGGTCGGATTCGGGCAAAGGGGGGAGTGTGCAACGGCGAATTTGACAAAGATTGAACGCGTTCCCCGCGTTGGACGAAAATGATGCAGAGATGTCCCCCCCTGGATCATTGATACTCGGAGAAGAGGCAATACCGATTATGGCAATAGCGCACCAAATGAGCGTTGAGGGTAATGTGTTATATGTCAAGGCTTCAGGCAGGGATGAAAGCGAGGAGGAAGTCAAACAATACGGCATGGCCGTCCTCGAGATGGCCCTCGCTCGCGGTGTCGAGCGGGTGTTGTGCGAGGAAACGGAGCTGGAATACGCCCTTGGAACGTTCTCCATTTATGAGGCGGCAAAGTTCATTGCCGAAGTGGTGCCCAAGGTCTGCCGGGTTGCCATTGTATGCAGCCCAAGAGACCTGCAGAGCGGCGCATTTTGGGAAACCGTCGCAGTCAACCGCGGGCTGAATGTCCGGGTTACCACAGATCTCGACCTGGCCAGGGTATGGATTGCAGAGGGAGCAGATCACCCCGACCTCCCCATGGACGGCAGCACGGAGTAGACAACGCTGCGCACCTGCGTGACGCCATGCGGTGCACTGTTATGGGACCGTGAATGACAGAACCCGGTTCAAGGGCTGATTGCCAGGCCCCGTTTAGGGAGATCCCATAAGTTGTTCTACATTGCAGGCGGATTCAGTGCGAAGATGGCCGTGGTCCCGCCCGGCATCTCGACGCTGAATTCACCAAGCCTTTCGCCCAGGAGCCTGTTGCCAATGATGTCGTGGACTCTTGCAGGCTGGGGCAGGCGGACGGTCTTCACTCCGGACGAGGCTGCGTGCAGCATCAGCCAGGCTGCGTTTGCCGAGAGGTTGTCCCCGGTGTCGCAGTAGATGTGCACGCCCGAATCGGAGAATATCCGGCGCAGCACCGTTGCCGGAAGGCCCGGCACCCCCGCATACACCGAGCGCCACGCGTCCCGGTCTTTGACCACCAGTCCCGGGAGCTCCGTGTCTTCATAATGCCCCCACACGGTCCCGCCCTCCCCATCGGGCACAAACATGGGCGCCTGTTCTTTGGCCGGTCCAAAGGACTCCGGGCCGTCTGGAAAGACGCTCCTGTCGAGACCTATTTTGAGGCATCCGTGTTCAAGCTGCCGGAACTTCACGCCGGTAAGCCGCTCCATTTCCTGAACGGACAGACCGTCGGGCGCCACAAATCCCGGTGCGTAGAACCAGACCAGTGTGTGTTTGTCCGCCTTGAGTTTGTCGATGGCGCTGCGCTGTTCCGATGTCAGGCTAAAGGCGTCCAGGAACACATACACCCTGTGCGGCGGAATGCGCCCCTCAACGAGATCCTCAATGAGGAACCAGTCAAACGGCGCTCCGCTCCGGCACAGTTCGCCAATTTGGCCGTCATAGAGCGGGTACGTCACGTGGTTGTTTCCAGCGTCCCGTCCTGAGAGATGGAATTCGCTGTCCAACGCTGAGATCACGGCCACTTCGGCCACGCTCTGGCGCGGCATGTTCATCGACACATCACCCCAGTGTTTCAGATTGGCAATTTCCGCCATGATCCGCTCATCGTGAAACCACGCGTCCTGCTGGTCCATGTACCATAAGCCCGTGCCGTGCGTCACCGCATTGCCGAATTCCCGGCGGACAAGCGCAATCGACTGGTCAACGGTCGTGGCATGCGTGAACGCCGGGTCATTGGCCAGGCAGGTGCGGTCGTCCGCCTCATCCATGAACAGCTTGCCGTGGAGGGCCAGCGCGGCGGGATAGTTCCGGAACAGCCCGTCGTCGCCAAGCTTCCGTCGCATGTACGAGTGCGGACTCGAAAACATGTCCACGCTGTCGAACCGGTGCGCCAAAGCGGCCGCCCTGTGGTCCCCCTCCTGCGGCCAGTCAAGGTCCGGCACGTAACTGTAAAACACGCACGTGAACAGACGTCCTTCGCTTTCCCGCTTGACGATTCCGCAGAAATGGTCAATGGCATCCACCGTCTCCCGGTGGAGACACTCGTAGTAATCCGCCACCTTCTTCGACTTGGCAGGATCGTGAAACATGCCCGCGTCCCCCCCGTGACGTTCCGCCAGCGTTGGCACTGCAACGTTCCCGAACGTCACGGCCGGGTCGCCCCATGCACGGCGCAAAGCCTGCTCCTCGCCGTTGTACTTCCCCCCGACATACGCTGCCAGGGCCTGCCGCATCGGCTCGCTCGTGTCGGGGATATCCGTCGCGCTCCATGTGTGCCACTCGCCGTAGATTCCGTTGGCCACATGAAATCCGACTACGCGGTCACTGTAAGGCGATTCAACCACGTGCCGGACGAAGCGCCGAAGTGCCTCCCCGGCATCCTGCCTCCACCGGCGCGAGGCAAAGGACTCATGCTTCGTGCCTCCCCACCCATTCGCCTGCCACCCGACACCATCCGCGAAACGGCACGCTTCTTCGGGGTGTTTGTCGACCCACCACTCCGGAGCCCCCACGAAAATGCGCGGCACGGCGTATGCCTCGGGATCTTTATCCAAGAGCCGCAGCATTATCCCGTCAAACTCGCTGTAGTCGTACGCATCCTCGCCAATCCAGCCGGGCTGCAGGTAGTACGAGGGACAGCAAAAGGTGAAGACGCCGACTCCCGCCCCGCGAAACGCCACGGCGTCCTGCGCAAGAATCTCTCTCTGCCAGAACCACATCGCGAATTCCGGCTGACCGTTAACGAACAGGGCGGGCGCTCCATTATGCGGTTTCACGGCCGCGTCCGTTGTCATGCCCTGCCTCGGATTGGTCACATTCACCGACTTGCCCGCCAGTTCTCCCGTCCCGCTCTTCTCCACGGCGACGTCCGTGAGCCGATACTCCAATTCCACGGTTCCCCGCGGCAAGAAGCGGGAAAGCGCATCGTCAGGCAACTCGATGCGGACGGGTTGTCCCGTGGGCCACTGCGTCGGTGCGGGAACCAGTTCCCAAGAGCGGCTGAAGATCTCGCTGCGTCCCTGTTTCATCGTCAGCGCCAAGCGTGAATCCACCGTGATGCCTGACAGGGCGCGCACCTCGATGCTGCCGCGGACAGGCGTGCCCGCTACGATATTGTCCGGAACAGACAGCGACACCACTTCCACACGCCCCCGATTTCCCATGGACTCATGCGGCAGGTATCCCCACGGCGCGGTGTCCGGCGGCGAGCCGGTCTCCACACACGGCTGCCAGCCGGTGTCATCAAATCCGGCACCCGCCCATCCCGGACTCTTGGTTGCCGAGAAACGCCACGAGCTGTCCGTGGCGATTACATCCCCGGTTCCATCCTCATACGCCAACGTCAACTCAAGCAGCCAGCCGCCCGGATCCGCCGCGTTCATCACCTCCGCACCAAGCACGTTCTGCCCCGAATGCAGCAGGCCGGTCACCTCCACGCGTCCCGTCTGTTTCCACCAGAACCCGCCCTTCTTCGCAGTCTCCCCGTTGACATAGAACACGTAGGCGTCATCCCCGCTCAATTGCGCCCATGCACTGCGCAATCCCGGCCGCACGTCAATCTGCTTGCGGAAAAGGCCCACGGGACCGTTCGGCGACACCGGTCCCCATACCCATTTTGCCCGCCACGCCTCGCCCGTCACGCCGTCCGCTGCGGCCACGCACCGGACCGAAACCGCCTGTTGCGCGCCGGACACGGCCGCCCCAGCCAGTCCTGCGCAAAGAAACACAAAGAAGACTCTCAAAACCGGCCTCCAGTCTGTCCACAACACTTGCCGGACTGCCGACGCCCGGCCCAATTCCACGTGACACGCCGCAAAAGATCTCACGAGATGGATTCATGGTGCCCATGACAGTGCAGGCGTCAGGGACGGGACATGGATTCAATCATGTTCAACAGGCCGACCCAGGAGCGGCTGATGGGAAACCGGTCCGGATACTTCATGAACTCGACATGACCGTCCATGTAGAGCACATTGCCGCCGCCGGGGATGTGGTTGAAACTGTTGTGACCCGCCCGGCTTTGGGCGACCACGGAGATGTCCCACATTACCGGCAGGGCACTCTGGGATCTGGCGGATGCAGAGGCGTTGTTGATGTCGGTGATAAAGAACCGTTCAACCCCTTCACGGAAACGGCAAATGCTGCGTGATTCGCCTGCCATCTCCCGGTCCTGATCGAAAGGATCAGACGGATTGTACTGGGTTGGACGCTGCGGGTCCGTGCATCCCGTGTAGATCATGAGCAATGTCGTAAGGAAGTTGGGGTTGATGTGGTTTTCGGGGTCCGCGACGTTGTCATCCGTCCCGGGAAGCAGATACAGTTCCGGACCGAACACCCAGCCAAAGTAGGAATAGGACGCGTCGTTGAAACCGCACGGATCATATGCGCCGTCCCTGCCCAAATGAAAGCTCGACTCGAAACATGATTCGCCGTCCGGGTCCGAAGGGCAGATATAGACATGGGGGTCGGCCAGGTACTCGGGAAACACGGCGGGACCGTCAAAGATGAAATTGATGAACTTGTTGGCCGCGTTGCAGTTGTACGGATAGCCGCCCGTGCTGTGCCGCCGTTTGAGGGGCGGAAACTTTTGCCCCGGCGACTCATTGGCATACATCTTGAATACCAGGCCCATTTGTTTCAGGTTGTTGGCGCAGCTTGATCTTCGCGCCGCCTCCCGGGCCCGCGCCAGGGCCGGCAGCAGGATCGCCGCCAGTATGCCAATGATGGCAATCACCACCAGCAGTTCGATAAGCGTGAAACCCCTCGTTCTCATCTCGAACCCTCCTCCAGGCTCCCGGCGTGGATGGACAGCGGAAAAGAAAACTCACGACAGCGCCGTCTCATGGTAGCCCCAGGCAGCCTGTGTGTCAAATCTTCCGCGCACCAAACGGCCGCGCGGCAGGCTTGCCGCGAAACAGGAGCGTTGCCCCACCCGGCCGGCATCAGTTCAAGAAAAAAGGGGCGGGGAATTCAATGAAGCAAACCGTTTCATGGGAGCCAATTCCATGCCGGCGCGTTTCACCCTGCCATGCTATAATCACGGGGCGGTTCTTCTTTTGATGGATGGGCGACATCGAATCGAAGGAGGCAAGCGATGCGGCGCAGCGGTTTTACGTTGATAGAGCTTCTTGTAGTGATAGCCATAATAGGGATGTTGGCGGCGATCCTGCTGCCGGCCCTGGCGCGGGCCCGGGAGGCGGCGCGAAGATCAAGCTGCGCCAACAACCTGAAGCAGTGGGGGCTTGCCTACAAGATGTACGCCAACGAGGCACCCGGCGGGAAGTTTCCCTATAACGGCGCATTGCGGCGCTGGAACGATCCCCATGGCCCGTGCTCGGGCATCTACGGGTTCTATCTGGCTCCTGAAGCCCCCGCCATGTATCCCGAGTACATCAACGACTTCTCCCTGCAGCTGTGTCCCTCCTCCAGCAACCCGTATGTGAGACTGAACCCCAAAGAGTACCAAATGGGCGCGCCGGTCCATTGGGCCTTTTGGGCATCCTGCAAGGGCGGAACCGCCGAGGCGATGCTTCCCAGGTTTCCGGGAATCACCTATTGGTACCTGGGCTGGGTGCTGGATGAAAGCGTTGTTGGGGCGGACACAATGCCGTCGCTGATCATGTCCATTCTTGGGGTCTCCACCTCAGATTTTACGCCCGCGCGGCTTGACCAGGACGCTTCCCTCACAGGAACGGACCAGAAAGAACGAACGGTTTACCGCACCCGGGAAGGGATTGAACGGTTCTTCATCACCGACATCAATGACCCGGGGGCGGGAGCAAAGGCGCAGTCCGAGATTGTTGTCATGTTCGACCACATTTCACCGTCGTTGAAGTACTACAATCACATCCCGGGCGGAGCCAACGTTCTGTACATGGATGGTCATGTGCAGTTCGCGACTTATCCGGGGGAAAAGATGCCGGTGTCCAAGGCTTACATAGGGGCAATGGAGGTGCTGGTCCCCATTATCGAAAGCCTCATTCCGCCGTCATGATGGATTTTGGCGGCACAAGATTTGATTCTTCAAACATGTACCCGGCCTTGAAGACCAAAGGCCCGGCGCTTTGAACCCACCCCGCCATTCATGACAGGTCACGGGGGAACCACACGTTTGAGCCGGCACAGACCAGGTTTTTTGACGGGGACCACCCGCGGACTTTCAACCACAAGCAGGCACGCTGAAATACCGGGGTCAGATGGTCGGGCGTGCATTGAAATCAAGTCACCCGCCGGGCTAACATGCGCCATGATTACTCTACAAAACACAGCGCGTCGTGGGTTTTCCCGGTGGATATTTGCCTGGCTGGTGCTGGCCGTCACGGGAGGCGTAGCGGCTGCGGCCCCGGTGCCGAGCGCGATGGAGGCGGATTCGTCGGGCTGGGTGGACGTGATGCCGCCCGCCGACCTGAACGGCTGGTCGCGAGTGCCGGTCCCGCCCGGCGGCGAACTTGGCAAGCAGCAGTGGCACGTGGAAGAGTCCGGAAAAACGCTCGTCTGCGACGGCGACGGCGGACACGACATGCTGTTGTGCGGGCGTGAGTTCGGCGATGCCGTGTTTCACTTCGAGTTCCGCTACACCAAGGTGGAAGGGAAGACCGGTTACAACAGCGGCGCCTACGCGCGAAACTCCAAGGACGGTGCCATTTGGCACCAGGCCCAGTTCGGCGACGGCAACGGCGGCTACCTCTTCGGGGAAACGCCCGGCGCGGATGGGAGCAAGAAGTTCTTCACCACCACGAAGGAAGTGAAGGATGGCCGGGTGAAACCCGCGGGCGAATGGAACACGTTGAAGATCACGGCGCGCGGCAGCAGTTTGACCTTGTGGGTCAACGGAGCCGTCACGTGCGAAGTCAAAGACTGCGGCAATCCGAAGGGCCTGGTGGGACTCGAAGGCGAGGGCTATCGAATCGAATTCCGCAACCTCAAGGTTAAAGAACTGCGGTAGGGGACTGCGCACCGTTGGGCGACCAACAGGCGCATTTGCAGGGTGGAATTCAACATCCCGAAGAGACAGCGTTGTCCCGGGGTGCGTTTGGGTTCTGATTAACGTCCTTCCACCGAAAGACCGATTTCGGGGGATATGGGGGCGTAGCCGGGGATTCCAGCATTCTTGAAGGCGCTGACTGGCGTGCCAAGGCCCAGCCGTTGCTTTCCACGGCCTGGATTCATATGCTAAACACAGCGGCAGGCATCCCGGCGGTCCGCATTCTCGTGGGAACCGGCGTTGCCGCCTTTGCGTGTTTAACGGCCCCCCATGAGTAACGATGAAGGACACTGCAATGCGCCATTCATTTCTATTGCTTCTGTTTGTGCTTGCCGGCTGCACCACGGGAGACCTTTTGGACAGGGCCACGGTCGGCCGCGGCGATGATGGGGCCTATGTCGTCGCCACCCAGCAAATCATCGATCCCGCCGGGGAGTCCATTCTCTTTCCGGGCCGGCCCGTGGACCTCGCGCTGAGTCCCGATGAATCCCTGCTGGCCGTGAAGAATGTCGGCAACATTGTCTTCCTGGACATGAAGACGCGCACCGCGCGCCAGACGCTGGCCTTGCCCAAGGGGGGCAACAGTCACTGCGGAATCGTATGGACGCGCGATGGAAATGGCGTATGGACCAGCGAATCGGGAAGCACGCTGTATTTTGCGCAACGCAATCCGGACGGAATGTTTGCATGGGCCAAGGAAAAGGAAATAGGTCTGCCGGGACAAAACGGCGCGTCGGCTCCCGGGGGTTTCTTTCTGGACGAAGAAAAGGGGCGCATCTGCGTCGCATTAAGCCGAAACAACTCGCTGGCCATTGTCAATCTCTCCACCAAAACCGTGGAGACGGAGGTCCCCGTCGGCATAGCCCCCTACACGGTGCTGTGCCGCGGTTCAAAGGCCTATGTGACCAACTGGGGCGGACGGCGCCCCGGCAAGGATGATGTGACCGGTCCCTCCGCTGGGAGCCGCGCCGTGGTGGATCCCAGGACAGGCGTGGCCTCAACGGGAACGGTGTCCGTGGTCGATTTGGACAGCAAGAGTGTGGTCAGGGAGATTGCGGTAGGCCTGCATCCCTGCGCAATGGCTCTGGCGTCCGACGGGTCGCGGCTCTATGTGGCCAACGCCAACAGCGACACCATTTCCGTCATCGACACCGCCACGGATGGGTGCGTCAATGCGTTCGACGTGAAGCCCATGAAGGAACTGCCCTTCGGCAGTGCACCGAACGCGCTTGCGCTGAGCCCCGACGGGGCCACATTGTATGCGGCCAACGGGGGAAACAACGCCATCGCGGTCATTGACACCGCCAAGGGAAGCGTCAGGGGATTCATACCGGTTGGATGGTATCCCGGCGCGGTGACCCTTGCCCGCGGCGGCCGTTTCCCGCAGGACACCATGCTCTGCGTCGCCAACGTCAAAGGCGTGGGAAGTCTCTATGAAAAGGCCAACCAGGAGGAAAAGCGCAAGAATGGCATGGGCGCGCCGGGCGGGCACAACTCGCACGATCAACTGGGCTCGGTGACGCTGGTCACCGCGCCGGATGCCGCAGAGCTGGATCGGTACACCGTCCGGGTCGGCGCCAACATGCGCCTGCCCATGCTTCACAAAGCGATGCAACTGGCGAACGTGCCCGAACGCGTTGTGCCGGTTCCGAGCCGTCCGGGCGAGGTGTCGGTGTTCAAGCACGTCATCTACATCATCAAAGAGAACCGCACCTACGACCAGGTCTTTGGCGACATGCCGGAGGGCAGGGGCGAGCCCAAATTCTGCCAGTTTGGGGAGGAAGTGACACCGAACCAGCACGCCCTGGCGCGGCAGTTTGTGCTGCTCGACAATTTCTACTGCAACGGCGTACTCAGCGCCGACGGTCACCAGTGGTGCAATGAAGGTTATGTGGCCGACTATCTCGAGAAGAGCTTTGGAGGCTTTCCCCGCAGCTACCCCTACGAAGGGGAAGACGCGCTCGCCTTTGCGCCAAACGGGTTCATCTGGGATGAAGTGCTGGCCAAGGGACTGACTTTCCGCGACTATGGGGAGTTCGTGACGGCAAAGATCACCCCTTCCTCCGCCACATGGGACGACATCCAGCATGATCTGCTGACTGGTGAGAACAAAGTGGGCGTCCGCGCGACCACACAACTGCACACCCTTGAGCCCTATCTTTGCCCCAGCTACATCGGTTTTCCGCTCAAAGTGTCCGACGCGTACCGGACGCGGGAATTCATGAAGGAATTTCGCGCATACGAGGCGAAGGGCGAACTGCCCAATTTCATCATCATGCTGCTTCCGGCCAATCATACCGCCGGGACGCGGCCCGGGATGCCCACCCCGCGCGCCTGTGTTGCCGACAACGATTTTGCTCTCGGGCAAATGGTCGAGGCGATCAGCCACAGCAAGTTCTGGCCCGAGACCGCCATCTTTGTGGTGGAGGATGATCCCCAGGCGGGGCTCGACCACGTGGACGGTCATCGAACGGTGGCGCTGTGCATCAGTCCGCACACCAAACGCGCCTGTGTGGACAGCACCTTCTACAACCAGACGGGCATGCTGCGGACCATGGAATTGATTCTCGGCCTTGCGCCCCTGAACCAAATCGACATGGCCTCAACGCCCATGCTCAACGCGTTCACGGACAAGGCGGACCTCACCCCGTACACGGCCCGTCCCAACAGGATTCCGCTGGACGAGATGAATCCAAACCTAAACTCGCTGGAGGGCAGGCAGCGGTACTGGGCGGAGCGGTCGGTGCGCCTGCCGCTGGACGACGTGGACGAGGCGGACGAGGACACGCTGAACCGGATTCTCTGGCACTCCACCAAGGGGTATGACACGCCCTACCCCAAACTGGCGCGGGCCCAGGGCAATGCCCGCGTGGACCGGGACTAGATTCTTCGCCGCGAGGGCGGGCTTGACGAATTCAACGGACAACGCCGGTGGCGCAGGTTGCTGCCTCGGGCTGGAACGGTTTCTCAGGAACCAAAGGTTTACTGCTTCCTATTTGCGCAATGCGGCCTCATGCTCCGCAGTGGCCCGGAGTCCCGCGTAAATCTGCTTTGCCTCCCCAACCCGCTTGAGCAGTTCCGGTCCCTGCTTGGCCAATTCGGTGACGGGGCGCTCGGAGTCTGCCTCGCCTTTGCTGTTGCGTCCGGCCTGGGCCTCTGCCACGATGTGTTCAATCTCGGCCAGGCTGGCTTCCCTCTTGCCAATAAGGTCAGAGACACTGTCATATTTCCAGAACCGGAGCCCTTTTCTCACCACATAAACGGGGGTCGTGTGGGCGCGCGTTCCTCCTCGGCCTTCGGCCTGGGCCGCGATCCAGAAGCCGTTGCCTGACGGGATGGTGAAGTCCGCCTCCAGACTCTTCTGGTCGTCGCGTTCCGGTGTGAAGGTCTTTATGGAGGCGCCATGAACGATGATGTCCAACTTGGCGGGCATGTCACGCCGTGGGTCGCCCCATGCGCGCGCTTTTACCCGCAGCGGCCGGTCGTCCGTAACCGTCACCTCTTCGCCCGGTCGCGCGCCTTGAACGGTGAAGTCCAGCATCAGTCCATTGGTCACGAAGGTGTTGCCCCGGCGGACCGCCTCAAACCAGCGGTCGGCGGTGAACTGTTTCTTGCCGGTGTAGGCATAGACGCGCACTTCGCCCACACTGCCGCCCCACGGCACGTCCGACCCGGCCGAGGCCGTCACCTTGAACCCGAGGTTGAGAAAGTCGTAGTAGAGGTCTGTTCCCAGATTCGCGAACTGCAACACTTCAATGAAGTCGATCTTCTCCTTGGGGATGTTGATGCTCATGTCACGGTGCACCTGGAACATGCCCGAACTCGCATGGGCATAGCCCGACAACCCGCCCTGCCGGTGCACCTCGTCGAACACGGTGTCGTAGAGATAGTACTGCTCCGTGTCACGGACCATGTGCGTGATGTTCATCGCCAGCGTGTGCCCCAGTTGCTCGTGCGTGCGCGGACACTCCTGCCCCGGCGACACGACGTAACCCTTGTCTTCAACGCGGAATGACTTTCCAAACCCGCGCTGCTCGAACCAGGTCCGGTATATGTCGCCCATCTTCACCACGTTCGCCAGCCGCACATCCTCCGCCTGTATCCAGCTCATCACCATTCCCGCGTCGCCGTCGCTGAGAATCTGCGTGTGAACGTGGTCATCGCCCGAATACCATCCGAGTTTGGCCATGTTGACCCAGCGCTGCGGGCGGTAGCTGCGTTCGACGGTCTGGTTTGGCTCCACCTGTATGGTGTCCCGCACCGGTGCGTGTTCCACGCCCCGCAGAACGGTCACTTCATATTCGCCCGGCGCCAGCGCCATGCGAAACGGCCCCGGAATGCACCAATAGGTTGCGCCGAGTTTGCCCGGGATTTGGGTGCGCCGAAGACCGCTGGCGCTTCCCTGCTTGTCAAACAGCAAGCCGAAGTCCAGCGCGTTCGCGGGACGCAGTTCGGAGCCGTCCGTCTTCCACACCAGCCGTATCATCGCGGGTGTGGGTTGGCCGGAGTCGTCCGACAAAACGCGCAGGTCCAGCATGCCATGCGCCATGGTGACGGTCTCAAACGGCACCGTCGTTTGCGAGGAACCGTTTCCGGTGAACTCAAACTCCAGCGAAGTGCGCCCTTGGGGTATCCGGTCCAGCGCGGCCAGCACCCAGGTGGTCCCTTTCTCCGCCACGTTGATCGTAAAGTCCATTCCCGCATCGACCGACAGGTCAAAAACCGGTGCAAGGCAGCGCACGGGCCCATCCCCGTTTTCCACACGGAACAGGAAAGCCGCCGCATCCCCGGGAAGATTCACAGGGGGCAGGGGTGCCATGGTAACGGTCTGGTCGGTCATCCGTATTGCCTGCACGCGCGGACATGTCTGGAGAAGTTCCGAGAGTTTCTTTGCCGCCGCCCCACGCTGTTCACGCGCCGCCTTCTTTTCCTGGTCGTCCGCGGAGGCTTTCCGAAGGAAGTGTTCCGCTTCACGCAGGTCGTGTCTGAGGGCGTCCAACTGTTCCCGGTCCACGTCTTCACAAACATACGCCTGGCGTTGCTGAAGGGCCTCGACCATCGCGATCGCTCCGGGCAGCGGGTCCGCATCCTGCGCCATGCACACACGGCCCAGGCTCACCACCGCCAGGGCTGCAACGCAAACCATTGTTTTCATCTCATTTGCTCCCGTTCGTATTGCTGGCGGGTTCCCACTGGGCGCAGCGCGCCTCTATTATGCGAAATATCGAGCCGCTCGTTGATGGTTGACGAAGCCCCTGTGTGCCCACTGTGTGAAGCCGAATCCCGTCCGCGCCCTCGGTGGACACGGCAACCATCAAGGGCGCATCTGTCCACAAACCTGAGTCCAGCGCCACCGTGCTGCCAACGCCAAAAGTCTTTGGTACGCGCGCGAAACAGGCCAGACGCAACTCGTGCGGATGGGCCTCCACGCCCGGCGCATCCTGCAAGTCCAGCACCGGGTCCTCCAGCGCTATCAGCGGGACAGCCTGTCCGTCTATTGACATCCGCAACAACTGTTCAGCGCGTGCCTGAACACCGTTCAAGTACGCAACGATCTCCGTCTTCGAAATCTTTCCGTCACCATCCTGGTCCATGAGCTTACGTTCCGCCAGCGACAGAACAGCCGGGAAGCTGAACTGGATTCTAACATCGATGTTTCCGGCTCCCACCGAAATGCACACACTTTCACGCGCATACCGCTCAAGGGAGGTATGCGCCAAGGCACATGGCGCCGCAAAACACGCCATCACGGCAAACCAGCCACAATGCATGAACAGGCGGTGACAAGGACTCAGATAATTGATGCGCATCATAATAATCACATATTGAACCACAACCGTTGCCGGACGTCAATCAGCAAAGCCGGGAGGCTTGCGGGCAACGGTCTTTCCACAGGCAGACACCCGACACCAAAAGTATTTTGGACGATACGGCACAGTGACACTCCCGCTTCGGTCCGCACATTCCTGAAGATGCATCCATTGGCGCATGCTTGTCCAACTATTTGTCCGCCATTCCTTTTGTGTATTGTGCGAGACTGTACAGGGCCCAGTCGGAAAACGCCCCGGCGTTGTACCAGTTGTCGCTCTTGGCCGGTGAGTCGCCGGTCTCATAATCCCGACCCCAGGTGGAGAACTGGCCGTCTTCGTACTGTTCCGAACAGATGGCGTTTGCCGCCGCCTTCGCCTTCTCAAGATATGCGCGTTCGCCGGTGGACTTGTGCAGTTCGATGAGCGACAGGATCCAGTTGGCGGTGTGGCCGTCCATCGGCCACCAGCAGACAGACTGCTCAAAGACCAGCGGGCCTTTTACGCGCACGGGCGAAGCCTCGTTGTTGGGGCCAAAAGTGACAAACTGGTCCTCGATCCAGCGGTTCAGGCGGACGGCTTGGGGCAGGTAGTCCGGGTTCTCGTCCTTGTGCCGGCAGAGATAGCGGACCAGTTGCTGCGCGGGCATCTGGGAGAGATTCGTGTAGAAGCGCGTCTCACCGACGTCCTCATAGGCTGCTTTCCAGTTGTTGGTCGTGCACACGTAGGCCAGGGCCCATTCCAGGGCGCGCTGCGCGGCCATGGCCCGGCGCGCATCGAATCCATGCATGTCGAGTTTTTCGGCCAATTCCACAAATTCCATGACGCTGCAGTTGTACTGTTCGGTGACCGCGCCGGTTGCCGGGTTCACCCGGTAGGGAAAACTTCCATCCGCGTTTTGGAACTTGATGGTGGTGTCGGCGATATGCCGTGCATAGGCCAGATAGGGCTCGTGCCGGGTCACCGCATACAGGTCGACAAGGCTTATTGCAAACCAGGACGCCCGAAGCAGATTGACCGACCCGCCTTCCACGCCCCCGCCGAAACTGCCTTTGGTGACGGTCGAATAGGGGAAAAGCGGCAGAGCCCCGCTGTCGGGCTGTCGATGATCAAGCGCCCAGTCGGCGCTGACCCGGGCAAGCCGCAGCGCTTCCGCACTTTGGGGTCCGTTGTTCTTGGCATGCGCGAGGAAGGCCCAGACCAGGTTGTTGATGGTGATGCAGGGATAGCTTGCCTCGTGCCGGGGGGTGGCGGCCCAAATCCAAACCGGCACACCCGGCTCGTGGTATGGCGCGGTGGTATTGTGGCCGGACTCATGAATCAGGTAGGCAATGTTGCGGTCCGCAGCGGCGCCCCAATCTGCCGCCGGTTCGGAAAAGCCGGCAAAATCAGGGGCCTTCACCCGTTCGCTGCTTTCCTCCCGGAGCAAGGCCCCCTCCGCATTTATCCAGGAAAAGTGCAGCGTGAACTTCTTCGCTTTCACCGACCCCCATACGCCCCCCAGGTCCAGAACGGGTTTCGGGGACCGAACCGTCCATTCCTGCCCGTCCTGACCGATGATGACCCTGAATTCGGCGGTCATCGGAATGGGCAACAGGCGGAATGCCGGCGCGTCGATAAACTGTTTGCTGAAGGCATTGGACCCGGTGATGAAGGCCTGAGGAGTGTCTGCATCGGCCGCGCGCGCGGGCTGGTCCGCACAGCAAATGGCAAACAGCACCACCAAAACCGAAAGGACATGTTTCATTGCCTGTCTCTCTTGGTCTGTTGATTGACGGCCGACATCGTTCTCCTGCTGCTTCACATGCTCTTGAGTTGAACGATTCCGGCCATTCGCTTACGGAAGCCGTTTGTAGAGGAGAATGAGTGCGGCGTTAGATTTCAGAACCGTCACCGGAAGGCCGGACTCCATCAACTCGCGGCCCGTTGCCTCGCGCAGCTCGGCTTTGTCCAAATCCTTGATGCTGTACCGTGCGGCGGGATCAAGTTCGTGCAGCGTGAACCGCGCCGATTCATAGGGACTGTTCTCGCGGCGAAACACCTGTATGACTCCCTCGCCCAGGTCGGGCCGATCAAATTGCCAAGCCATCCACTGGTCTTCGGCATGGGTGTAAGGCGTCAGGGGGTGGAAATCGCCCAGGAAGTATGGCGCAATGAGCCGCTGTTCGTCCACAAGCCGTTTCAGCCGCTTGAAATCGAACTTTTCAATTCCTTTGGCGTCCGGTCCGTAGCTCATCTCGGCCACCATGCTGCTGCGCGTCCAGTAGTCATCCCGCTCGTAGATGACGCCGGTGCCCTGGTGGGGAATCCAGAGCGACAGCCCGTAGGTGAGGCATTGCTGTCCGCCGGGGCCGTTGTACCAGTCGCTGCGCAGCAGCGGCACGGCACGCCGCAACGTTTCGAGATCGTTGCGGCGTCCGCCGGACGCGCACGAGTCAATCAGCATGCCCGGATGGCGGCGCAGCAGTTCGTCCCAGTAGGCGTAATAGCCCTCGATATGGCGTATCTCAGTGATGCCCTGCCGGTCTGACCTGTCGTTCGCGCGCCAGTAGGGGAGCGGGTCGATGTTGAAATCCTGGCGGTAATAGTCAATGCCCTGCTCGGTGAGCAGTTTGTCAATGTGGTCCGTCAGCCATGCGCGGCAGTCGGTGTCGCCGAGCCGCAGCAGGCCGCCGTTCTTGCCGCCGTACACCCATTCGGGATGCGCATCGGCAATCCAGGTTCCCGGATGCACGCGCTCCGGTTCAAACCACACCATGGTCTTCTTGCCATGCGCATGCATGAGGTCGCTCAACTCGCGCAGGCCCTTGGGAAAGCGCACAGGGTCCACTTCCCATGTGCCCGTTTTGGGCCAGCCCACCCCGTCGCAGGGATACCAGCCGGCGTCCTGCCACCAGCAGTCGAAGTTGATACCCTCGGCCATGTGGCGCTCCAGGAACGCGCGTTCCTGCACGTGCTCCGTCATCAGGTTCGGGTAGTAATTGCCGGTGCACAGCGACGACATTGGCGCGAGCGGCTTTCCACCCGGCTTGGGCAGGTTGTGCGCAAACATCCAGCGCCGCCAGACGTTCTGCGCGCGGAGCCACCCGCCCCGGTAGAACTGGAGAACGATCATGGGACCGCGGACCTCTTCGCCCGGGTGCAGCGTGAAATGGGCAAGCTCCTGTCCTGCCCGCAGGCGCAGTCCGTTGGCATCGTCCCGGGTGAACTGTGCCGCCCACTGTCCCGCCCAACTGACCACGCAGATCACGCCCCGCCCCGGTCCTTCGATGTTGAAGTAGGGGAATGCGGACTGCGTGGGCCTCCCGCCCGTGTTGGCGATGCGCTTCTCTATTGTTGGGACCAGCGTTTCGGAATGCGGTTCATAACTGTCGGCCGCGCAGATGTCGCCCGTGTTGCTGTGCAGCACGAACTCCCCGGCATCATCACGCTCGATGCGTGTGTCCAGCGCCTGAATGTCGGACAGAATGGGCGTGTCCGCTGCCCCCGTGTTCTTGAAATAAACCGTCCATTCGACTGTCGGGAAGTCCAGGCACTCAATGCCCGCGCAACGGACCTGCAAGCCCGTGTCCGGGTCCGTGTAGAGCAGCGTGTGTTCCTTGCGTACCGCGTCCAGCGGACGGGATGTCCGCTCGACCTTCCACTTGGGCAGCAATTCACTCGAAGGCCTCCCGCCGCAAACGAAGGACATGAAGGGATCGGGCGTGTAGTCCCCGCGCTGCATTCCCGACACGGGCAGATCGCCCAGCCACAGCACCGACCCGTCCGCAAGGGTTACCCTGGCGTCCGCCCAATCCGCCTGGTCACACGAAATACCGTCGCCCGCATCGCCCACCTCCAGCGTGAATTCCGTGGCGTTTCCCAACTCCACGGAGACCGGCGCGGCGGGCATCCCCTCGCGCACGACACCGGAGTTCCATCTCTCCGCGTCACCCATGCGCACCGAGAACACGACGCTCCCGCGGCCGCCGGAAGTGTTGTCGTTCGTGTCCACGCCCGCCACGGCCTCAAACATCCTTCCGGCCTGCGGCAGGCGAACGAAAATGTTACTCGGGGCATGGCAATAAAGTCCGCGCACGAATTCGGCGGTGCCGATGTGCATCGGCTTGCCACCGCGGGCATTTGGCTCCACGGGTCCGTGGTTGGACAGCACCTCCAACCGCGCCTCAGCCATCGGCGCCTGCTGTTTCCCCTCAAATTTGACCACCACCCAGCGTTGCATTTCGTCCATCTCGGAAGGCAAAACCCCTGACGCAGCAGCCCAAGCGGATGCCAGAGAAG
>CAIJOU010000150.1 GCA_903822375.1 Candidatus Hydrogenedentota bacterium | reverse complement strand
TCGCCCTGCAGCACGTGGATTGCAACCGCGGTCTGGCCGTCGGCGGCGGTGGAAAACGTCTGGCGTTTGGTGACGGGGATGGTGGTGTTTCGTTCAATGAGCCTGCTGCACACCCCGCCGAGGGTCTCAATGCCCAGCGCAAGCGGGGTGACGTCCAGCAGCAGCACGTCTTTCACCACGCCCGCCAGCACACCCGCCTGTATGGCGGCGCCAATGGCCACGATTTCATCGGGGTTCACACCGCGGTGCGGCTCCTTGCCGAAAAGCCCCTTGACGATCTCGCTGACGGCCGGCATGCGGGTCATGCCGCCGACCAGGATAACCTCGTCAATTTCCGCGGCGTTGATGCCGGCGTCCTTGAGGGCGAGCGAGCAGGGGTTCTTGGTGCGCTGGAGCAGGGCGTCGCAGAGCTGTTCGAGCTTTGCGCGTGTGATGGTGCACAGCAGATGTTTCGGGCCGGATGCGTTCGCCGTGATAAACGGCAGGTTCACGTCGGTGCTCGTGGTTGTGGAAAGCTCGCATTTGGCCTTTTCCGCCCCCTCCTTGAGGCGCTGCAGCGCCATGGGGTCCTTGCGGAGGTCCACGCCCTGTTCTTTCAGGAATTCCTCGGCCAGATAATTGATGACGCACTGGTCGAAATCGTCGCCGCCGAGATGCGTGTCGCCGTTGGTGCTGAGCACCTCGAAGTTGTCGTCGCCGATGGAAAGGATGGATATGTCGAAGGTGCCGCCGCCGAGGTCATACACGGCAATCTTCTCGTTCTTCTTTTTGTCGAGGCCGTATGCGAGGGCCGCCGCCGTGGGTTCATTGATAATGCGCAGCACTTCGAGTCCCGCGATGCGGCCGGCGTCCTTGGTGGCCTGCCGCTGGGAGTCGTTGAAGTATGCCGGCACGGTGATGACGGCCTGGCTCACGGTCTCGCCCAGGTACGCTTCAGCGGTCTCCTTCATTTTGCGAAGGATCTGCGCCGACACCTCGGGCGGGCGGTGTTGCTTGCCCTGGGCTTCGATCTGGCAGTCGCCGTTGGCACCCTCGGTGATCTTGTAGGGGACAAGTTTCTCTTCCGCCAGCACCTCCGAATGGCGCCGTCCCATGAATCGCTTTACCGAGAACACGGTGTTCTGCGGATTGGTCACGGCCTGCCGTTTCGCCGCCGCGCCCACCAGCCGTTCTCCGTCTTTCGTGAAAGCGACGACGGACGGTGTGGTGCGGTTTCCTTCAGCGTTGGCGATGACCACCGGTTCTCCGCCTTCCATTACGGCGACGCAAGAGTTGGTCGTGCCCAAGTCAATTCCAATAACCTTGTTCATGGCAAAGCGCTCCTTTCCAAAACCCAAATCAACGCAGACGCCGCAACCATGCATGCCACGGACCTCTGCATCTCCATTCTCACCACAATTCTGCCAAACGCACATGAACCTCCGGCAAAGGTTTGGTAAAGCTTCAGCAAAGAAGTCCGCGCCGCGTGAAGTGGGGACGGATCGCGGCCAATCAGGCGAAGGCCTCTTTCGGGGGCGCGGGTCCCGACCGCGCCGGCGCTATTGCATATATGGTATACTCTGCTGTGATAATGATTATAAATAAGGAGAAATGTTATGAAGAGCATTAAACGGATGTGGTACAAATTCCTGGCGGTGATGGCAAGAGGCGACGGGCATGCGCCGGGTCTTTCGGAGGACCCGCCAGAACCGCGCGACTTGGAACCCCACATGAACGCCCAATCATCCCACGATGAGACGCATGCCTGGAAGGCGCACGGAGAGGACCATCATTAGAGCGGGTTGGCGGAGACATTTGTCGGACTTGGCGGTGCGTGCGCTTATTCTGGGGCGGTATCGGGAAAACCATACTCGGCTGTTTGGTCAGGCCCAAGGGATTCCGGTGCGTCTTAAGGCTACGTTTTCCCCATGGCCTTCGTTCACTCTCCGCCCCGTCTTCTCGCAATGAACTCAGGTGCAGGTCACACGCATTCTACTTATTTGGCAAGAAGGCCCGGCGTCCGCTTTGGCGGACGCCGGGCACTGATTCAACCAGCGGGCATCATCCCTTCAACCGCTGCGCAGGTGACTGTCAATTTCATCGCGAAGCGACAAAGGGACTGTGCGCGGTGCCGGGTTAGTGTCTGTCGCTCCGGTCATGATCGTGATCTTTGTCTCTTCTCTCGGTCGTGACGGAATAGGTGCGGGATTCAACGGGGTAATCCCAGTGGCCCCTGGTGAATCCAAAGCCGGCCGAACTATGGTGCCAGCGGGCAGGCGACCAGGTCATATGCTCGACCGCCGGACGCTCCCAGCGCCCCGAAGTCCATTCGTACTCGCCCTTGTCGTGGGACCAGTTGCCGGCAATCCAGACCATGCCGTCACCGGGGGACACGGGCCGGATTTCCTCTCTGAGCGCAGGAGGCGCCTCCTGCACAAGAACGGTCCGCGTGGTGGGGACCGCCACCGGGGCGGAGGCGGGCGATTCATCGTTCCAGTAGCCCGGGGACCACTCGTAGCCGTTCGCAACCTCGTTCCAGCGGCCGGGACTCCACGCCATGCCCGGAATGGCGCGGCGCCAGGTGCCGGGAACCCACTCGTAGTTGTTCGCGTCGGTGTCCCACTGCCAGTACCCCGGTATCCATACCGCGTTCTCGGCCGGGCGCGTTTCAATGCGCATGACTTCAGCCCTCGGCTCGGGGGGCGCTGATTTCACGATGATCGAGTCCACGATGTTGCCAAGGGTGTCTGTAAGCGCCTCGTGATGGAAGTGCACCCTGTTTGGCGCATCTTTCACCACCGTGACCTCCTGTGTTGGCGGTGCCGATGTTGTTGTCTCGGTAGTGACGGTCACCTGCCTGCTTTGAACGGCGGACGGCGCGACTACCTGGACGCTTTGCGCCCAAGCCCCCGCACAAACCACGGCGGTCGCAAGAGCGACGCCCAGGACAGAATGGGACGATCTGAAATGCTTCATACCTGTTCTCCTCTGTGCCTGCCACTGCCGACATTCATCAGGGCAATGTCTCCAGAAGACTGGCACGAATTGGGACTTGAAAAACTCGACACTTCTTGGATGTGTGGAACACCTTCATGCAAACACTTTGCAGTCTGGCGCCCGAAATGGTGAGACGGAAAAGCTTTCCGGTCATCGGGCCAGTGTGCTTCTCCGGCTTGAAGGGGCTGTTGTCAAACGCCTTCCGCTGGCCCCGGCGCGTTTTCGCGCCTGGGCCGAAGGTCCCTACCTTTTTACCGTCGTCTCTTTTTCAACGGTCTCTGTTCCCGAGACGGGGTTGACGTGCGTCTTTATCGTCTCGGTCTTGGTTTCTCTGGTCCTGCAGCCGGAGATGCTTAGAGCCGTCATCCCGACAAGAAGAATGGCCGCGAGCAGTGTTAGGAACTTCATTTGTGGTTGCCTCCTTTGAAGCGTCCCGCTTCAGCGGGGATTGGAAAATCGTCTGCCTTTGACAATGACTACGGTTGGCTGTAGTCACACATTGCATGTCTTCTAAATGGCTTAAATGCCGGCGACACGCGTGGAGAATGGCGGAGCATGGCCGCCTGCCATGTCTTCCTGATTACCTGGCGTCACGCCCAACGTTGTCATCGCGCCTCGGGTTGTCATCGTGACCGACGTGCTCTGGATGCCCGGCGCTGTCCACATGCCCATCATTCACCTCATGTCTGACGTTTCCGTCCCGCCCCCTGTTTCCCTCACGCCTGGTGTCTTCATCACGTCTGGCGTTCTCTTCACGCCTGGCGTTTTCCCCGCGTCTGGCGTTCTCCTCTTCTCTCCTGTTTTCGTCGCGACCGTAACGCCCTTCGTGGCGAACCTTGTCGTAACCCGGCTGGCCCTGCTCCGGAACCACTATGACAACGCTCTCCGTCGGCACAGGGGGCCCGGGCATGACCTGGTAACTCCGTTGTGATGGGTACGTCTCGCATCCGGACAAAAGGATCGCTGATGCGGCCACCGCCGAAACAACCAGCCCGAAAATCAACACGTTTCTCATGCGCATGTCATTCATCCTTTCCAGTTGCCTGGAGTTCGGTGGCTTCGCGACCCGTTCCATCAACCATGCAGACGTCTTTGCCGGTTTGCACCGTTGCTCGAAAACGCTCGCTTATCCGGGAGCCGCGGGCGGCATCCTTGTGCCGCGTTACAGAAGAAGGGTACTTGCCGGAGATGAAGTTCCGGCAAACGGTGGGTAAAGCTTTGTTAAACAATGCAGCCGCCGGCGCTGGCCGCACCGGCACGCTTTGCCTCCGCATGCGTGACGCCCTTGAAACAGGGTGCTTTCCGCGGAGGGCGGAATTGTTTTACTTAATGATTGCCAAACCTTTGCTCGGATTTTACCTGCGGCTGTGACAATTATGCTGATGAAGTGGCCGCTTGCGGCTGCGACTGTCACGGCGGCGGCCTTTGCGGGGTATTCGCCTTGGAGAGGATTCTCTGCCGATTTGGAAAGGTCCGGTCAGCCAGGCTTGGCCGACCGGTCAATCAACACGGAGAAGCACCATGAAATCAAGCGCACGGGACAAGGCAGAAGGCCAGATGCACCAGGCGAAAGGCAGGATCAAGCAGGCGGTCGGGGTGGTCGCAGGGAACGCACATCTGGAAGCCAAAGGAAAGAAGGAGGATTTGGCCGGGAAGGTTCAGGAAAAATGCGGCCAAATCAAGAAGGTGGTGGGCAAATAAAAGGGTTTCGGCAGTACGGGACGTGCGCATAGCGGAAACGCAATGGCAGAGCAGCCAGCGGAGCCCGTATTTCCGGACACGGTGAAATGGTTGAACACCGAGGTCAAAGGCCTCCGCGGAAGGAAAGTTCATGTTTAACAAATTGGTTGCACTGGGAGTGTGCGTGCTTGCAGTCACGGGGCTGGCGGGTTGCCCCGGAACGGCCTGCTTCGGTATTGACACCTGCCAGTTGCAGGGCACTTGGGAGGCGTCGTTCGACGTCGGGGAAACCACGACGGTGACGAACCGGATGGTTGTCACAAACGACGCGTTTACCTACGCCACACTGACGAGCGGGTTTGAAGGCACTTACAGGATCAACACGCTGACCGACCCCAAGCAGATTGACTTCATGATCACCAAGTCATGGGTCGGCCTGGGTCCCCTCCAGGTGGTGGACGACAATCCCAGGACAATGCTTGGCATCTACACCGTGTCCAAAGATGCGCTGACGGTTCAGTTCGGCGACGAGACCAACCGTCCGGCCGTCTTTGACAGCAACGATATGATTACGCTGGCGCACATCAGCGCCAACTGAACCGCGGTCAGCAGGAAGAGCCCGTTTACGCAGGTTCACGCAGAGCAGACGCCCGCCGGGGAGTGTGGCACCCTTGGCGGGCGTGCCGCATCAGGTTCCCGCCACGGGCTTTGGATGAGGAGTCTTGACACATGGCAGCTTCGGAAATCACCGTTGCCGAATACCTTCTGATTCGACTGAAGGAAATCGGGGTGGACCATCTCTTTGGCGTGCCCGGTGACTTTGTTCTGGGTTTCTTCAACCAGGTGCTGAAGAGCCAAGTGAAGTATGTGGGCACCTGCAATGAGCTCAATGCCGCATATGCCGCCGACGGTTACGCCCGCATTCGGGGAATCGGCGCGTTTTCCTCGACCTATGGCGTGGGGGAACTGAGCGCGATCAACGGGGTGGCGGGTGCATTTGCGGAGAGAGTCCCGGTGGTGGTGATCACCGGCTCGCCCGCCACGATGAATTTCCGGACGCGCCCCCTGTTGCATCACACTCTTGGCGATTATCAGATTCCCATGCGCATGTATGAGAGGATAACCGCCGCCTCCACCCAGCTCGACTCGGCTGAAACGGCACCGGCCGAGATTGACCGCGTGCTCTCGGCCTGTCTTGCCCGCCAGCAGCCGGTTTACATCAGCATCCCCTCCGACGTGGTCATGATGAAATGCAGGCGTCCGAACCCTTTTGTCCCCCCAACGCATGCCCGCAGTGACCAGGAAGCCCTTGCCGAGGCCGTCAAGGAAGCGCTTGGAATGCTGGCGAAGGCGCAAAAACCGATCGTGATCGGCGACGTGGAGCTGATACGCTTCAAGCTGCAGAATGAGTTTGCGGCTCTTCTCGAAAAGACGGGACTCCCCTATGTCACCATGATGCTGGGCAAGACGGTGCTTTCCGAGCACCATCCCCAATTCATAGGTCTCTTTGAGGGGGGGCGAAGCCGCGACTATGTTCGGAACCGTGTCGAGTCCGCAGGCTGCGTTCTGCAACTCGGGGGGCTGATGACCGATTTCAACACGGGCGGATTCACCACGGACCTTGACGATGCAAAGACGATCAGCGCCAACATCCGCTCCGTGAAGATTAAACACCACTACTACGAGAACGTCTATCTTCGCGATTTTATCCTTGGGTTGACGGAAAAGCTTTCACGATGGGACCCCGCAATCCTGGAAATACAATCCGCCTCCGACGGCTGTGTGCACCGGAATACAGAGTCTTTTCAACCCGATTCGCTGAAACCGCTTACGGTGAAGCGTTTTTTCGACCGAATGAGCCATTTCACGGCGGACAACGCAATCGTCATCGCGGAAACCGGCGTCTCCCTCTTCAGTGCCTCGGAGATGCTCATGCCGGCGGGGGCGACCTTCCTGGGACAGACCTTCTACGGGTCGATAGGCTATACGGTCGGGGCGACCCTGGGCGCCTCCATCGCGGCGCCCGAACGGCAGACCGTGCTTTTTGTCGGGGACGGGTCGTTTCAAGTCACGTGCCAGGATCTGTCAACGATGATCCGAAACGGTCTCAAACCCGTCATCTTTCTCATCAACAACGACGGGTACACGATCGAGCGGGTAATCACGGACCGAAGCTATAACGACATCCAGCCCTGGCACTACCATAAGCTCGTGGATGTGTTCGGGGGGGGGCTGGGTCTTGACGTTCGCACGGAGGGGGAACTTGAGGATGCACTGGCCAGGGCCGCCGCGGCGGACGGCCTCGTGTTCATCGAAATCCACACCGGACGGCTGGACTGCCCTGAATCGCTTGTCAGTGCGGGCCGTTCGATGGCAAAGACGAATCACCTCGATTGAAAGGCCCCGCCACCCGGCGCCGCCCCAACAAGGAGACATGATGACAAGTCCAGCCCACGGGGCAAAGAACGCAAACTTCATGAAAGCCTTGGTCTACCACGGTCCCAACAGCCTCGCGCTGGAGAACAGGCCAAGGCCGGTGATTTTGGAAGCCACCGACGCCATCGTGCAAATAACCACCACCACCATCTGCGGAACAGATCTGCGCATTCTCGAGGGCGCTGTTCCCACGGTGGCTGGCGGCCGCATTCTCGGCCATGAGGGGGTTGGGATTGTCGATGAGGCGGGTTCGGGCGTGCTGGGTTTCCGCAGGGGGGACAAAGTGCTCGTCTCCCTCATCACGTCCTGCGGCAAATGCCGTTTCTGCAAAAAGGCAATGTACTCCCATTGCAGCACGGGCGGCTGGCTTCTGGGCAACAGCATCGACGGCACACAGGCCGAATACGTCCGGGTTCCGCACGCCGATGCAGGCCTCTACCTGCTGCCGCCCGGGGTGGACGAAGAAGCCGCGGTCATGCTCAGCTGCATCCTCCCCACCGGTCTGGAATGCGGCGCACTGAGCGGCCGGGTCAAGCCGGGGGACGTGGTGGCGATCATCGGCGCCGGTCCGGTCGGCCTCGCGGCGCTCCTGACCGCGCAGCTCTATTCACCCGCCGAGGTTGTGGTGGTTGACATTGATGACAACCGGCTCGAAGCCGCGCGGGCGTTCGGTGCGACAACCGTGGTGAACAGCGCGGACGGAAACGCGGCGGAGCGGGTCATGCTGCTGACGCAGAACGCCGGCGTGGACGTGGCCGTGGAGGCGGTCGGCCTTCCCGCAACCTTTGACCTTTGCCAGGCAATCATCGCCCCCGGCGGCCGCATCGCCAATGCGGGCGTCCACGGAAAGCCGGTCAGCCTGCACCTGGAAAGGCTCTGGGCATCCAATATCACGCTCACCACCCGCCTGGTGGATGGAGCCACAACACCCATGCTGCTCAAGATGGTTCAGTCAGGACGCCTGAACGCAAAGCAACTCGTGAGCCACCGGTTCGGGTTACCGGAAATCATCAAAGCTTACGACACCTTTGCAAACGCCGCCAGGGAGCACGCATTAAAGGTGGTGATCCGGAACGCGCGTCCGGACGCGTAAGGCGCGAAGGAAAATGGACAACGGGAAAAGGGAGGGGGACGGCTTCCATTGCCCCAAAGAGAATGAACCGAATCCATGAGGCTGGCCGCTTGGACCGGCTCCCCTGGTTCGGCGGAAACCGGAGCATCACGCGAGGCACGCAACCGACACTCCACCATTGCGCAGGCCGCCATGCGGGGAGGGGGGCGTCCGCCACGCCGCGGTCCGCGCCCGCTGGTGCGCCCGGAGGCGATCATTTTCGGCCTTCGCGTGTGTGTTTTCACTTCATTTTCTTGATCTCTTCTTCCACCTCTTTTGCCCCCGCAGCGTAGAACGCTTTCTCATCGGGGGCAATCTCGCGAAGGAGTCTCAGAAACTCGCCGGCGTGAACACGCTCCTCGTTGGCCACGTCTTTGAGGACTTCCACGGCGAGCCTGTTGTCGGTTGATTCGGCAAGCTGCATGTACATCTG
>CAIJOU010000149.1 GCA_903822375.1 Candidatus Hydrogenedentota bacterium | reverse complement strand
GCTGGCCGTCCACCAGGACGCGCTCATATTCCGGGAAAGAGTCGTGTGTGTCGGCGTCCGTAAAGAGCACCATCCGCAGTTCGGGGTCCAACTTTCGAACCGCACGCAGTGCGTGCTGCAGAAAACGAAGCTCGATCCGGTCGTCCATGAACCGGTACGACCGACCCCGTTCTGTTAATGTGCTGACACCCAAGAACATTTCAAAGGATCCGCTGTTGATGCGCGCCGTTCATTCAATATAGCCCAAATCGAAGAGGCGGTCGCGAAGCGCACGCTCTTCCACCGCTGTGAGGTTCTCACCGGGAATCCTGATCCATCCCCTGTCCGCCAGGGCGTCCAGCAGTTTCTCCGCGGCAAAGTCGGCGCTGTCATGGGCGTTCAGGGTCTCAACCATGTCTGCCGGTTGCACCCCGGTTTTCACGTCAAAGGGACGCAGCGCCACGATGGGGGGAACAAGTTTTGCCAGGAGAGCCTCGCGGACGTCCTCTGCTCTGTCGCCAGAAATGCACAGGCAAAGCCTGTCGGTGTTCATGGCCGCTCCAGTTCCCGTGTCAGGCGTTTGTGGCGCCCAATGCCCAGTCAATCAGCACCTTGGCCACTTCGGGGCGGGTAAACTCCGCCGGCGGCGCCTCGCCGCGGCCCAACATCTCGCGCACCTTCGTTCCACTGAGCATCACGTGATCCTCCGCGGTCCCCGGGCAGGTCTTCTTGCTGGCCATCTCGCCCGTCCGTTTGGAATAGAAGGTGTGATCAAAGAATATGGGCGTGATGCCGAGGGCCACAGGATCGACCTCGTCGAAAATATAGTGGGCGTCATAGCTGCCGTAATAGTTTCCCACGCCCGCATGATCGCGTCCCACGATGAAGTGGGTGCAGCCGTAGTTCTTGCGGATGATGGCGTGCATGATCGCCTCGCGCGGTCCCGCGTAGCGCATGTTCACCGGCATTATCGACAGCATGACATGCTCCTGCGGATAGTACTTTTCAAGGAGCACCTGGTAGCAGCGCATGCGCACGTCACCAGGTATGTCGTCGCTCTTGGTCGTGCCCATCAATGGATGGATAAGCAGTCCGTCGCACATTTCGAGCGCGCATTTCGTCAGATACTCGTGCGCGCGATGAATTGGGTTCCGCGTTTGAAACGCCACAATCCGCCGCCATTTGCGCGCATCGAAGGCGGCGCGTGTCTGCGCCGGGGTCAGGTTGTAGTCCTGAAACTCGACTTCCCGGTCTTGAAGAACGTCAATGTCGCCGGCGAGAAAAACATCGCCCAAACCGTAGGTGTAGGCCACGCCGGGGTGGGCTTCCTCCGTCGTGCGGTAGACCTTCTCCGCAAGGTGTTTCTTGTCCAGCCTGAATTTCGATGCCAAATGAAGGATGGCAACCAGCACGCCGCGGTCGTCCTCAATCGCCACATCTGTCCCCGTTTCAAGGGCTTTCGCCTGTTCTTCGGAGACGGACAAGAGAATCGGAATGGTCCAAGGAATACCGGGCTCAAGTTCCATCGAGTCCAAAACGCGAAGTGTCTGCTCCTCGTTCATAAAGCCCTTTAGGGGACTGAAGATGCCCTTTGCGATGCCGTCTATGTCAAAGGATGCATAGGCATCCACTTTGATTCGGGGAAGGGACGAAGCAACGGCAATATTCTTGTCCCGGTCAACAGGCGATGAAAAGAAACGGTTTACAAGAACGCCGCCGTGCGGTCTAATACTCATTGATGAAATCTCCCGGTTCAACTGGTTAAGACCTGCTAATTGTGGTCAATGCCTGCGGAAGTATAGCAAAGCAGGGCTTGAAGAAACAAAAGTTACATAGATAATCGGAGAAGACATGTATCGTGCCGTATACAAAGAGTATCCTGTTATTCACGGTAGCAAATGGAGCAGGTAGCGGGGGCCAAAAGTGGCCCTTTTCCCGGCAGAGAGGCCTATTTCGGTGTCCTGTGCAGCGCTCAACGGTTTTTCGGATAGGACGAACGTCACAACAGCCTGTTCGAAGCGTTGGAGCGTCCTGGGCAAGGGCACGCGTCTGTCCCCGTCACCATGGATTGTGAGAAGCACCGCACCGGGCCTGTCGGCGGCATCCTTGGTACAAAGCAGGGCAGCCTCACCCAAGTTGGTCAGTGTGATGCGGGCCTGTACGGGGGCTGTCTCCCTCACATGCACGGTTTCACCGTTGTGTAGCGGAATCCAGCTTCCCGCCGCAGACTGAATTTCCACTCGGTCAAAGAAGGCATCAAGGTATTTCTGGGGATAGGTCCCCGGTCCGGACAGATTGCCAACGCCAATCAATGGGCAGGTTGCCGAATCGGTGCCGGTGCCGGGCGTGCGAAGTCCGGGCACTTGGCCTGCGTCAAGCGCTTTCCAGAACGCTGGGCCGATTTCCTTGTACGTTCCGCTGAGCCCATTGGTGCACTTGTCCCGGTCGAAAACGAGTGTGTCGGTCACGGGGCGCAACGATGGTCCGTCCAAGAACGCCCTGGCGTGGTCCCGAATCACTTTCGAGACGGGACGGTCCGTACCGTCGGGGTTGATGATACCGTAGTCGCTGTTCTCATTCGTGCGGAATCCGCCCGGATACCACCACCAGAAGATCCCGTCCGCCCCGCTTAGAGTCATCATTTTGTAGAAATCATCGTAGAACTGGGCCTGGAAGGCCAGTTTGTCCGGTGGCGTCGACATGCTGGCCATGTCCCAAGCGTGCACGCCGGCTTCGGCCCAAATCATCGGTATCTGCGGATTGGCCCATCGCGCATACTCCCGGGTGAACCAGCCGGGCTTTACGCGTTCCCAGTCTCCAATGCGTCCATAGGCTTCCGGCTCCAATACATCCACGGCCCCGGCCAAATAGGCGAAGTCATAGACGAAGGTGTTGGTTTGAGTGTCGGTGGGGTCGCTGGCCATGGACATGCGGAAACTGACATGATGGTTGGGGTCTATGGCCCGCAGCAGGGTTCGCGCAATGCTGTACTTTTTGTAGAGCATCGTGTCAAGAAAGCGGCGGTACGCAGCCACATACGCGCTCCAGGGGCCCTCTTTTCCAATCATATCCTCAGTGAAGTTTGCTATCTGACCCTGCTTGTCCCTTGGGATAGCGAAGTCCCAGGTTTTCTCCGCGTTCTCGAGACTTCCGAAGCGTTCCACAATCCACGCCGCCCATGCCGGATTGAGTGGATTGCGTTCTTCGGGACGGAACTGGGGTTCCCAGGCGAGGTCATAGGCGAACACCGTGTCATTTTCCGCGAGGTGGAGTGCCTTGATCATCGCACAGGCTTCGACGGGCGGCGCTTCCATCGGTGTGCCGGGCCGCAGCGAAACGTTTGCTTTCATGCCGAGCCGGTCCATGCGGATGAGCAGGTCAATGAGGTTTTGATCCTGCGTGTAATCTTTATACAGGAACACGCTCAAGGCGTTAAAGCCCAGTGCTGCGCAGCGCTCCAGGTCGCGCTGCACCACCCTGGGGTCATAGGATTGCGGGCTGAGCCATTGCTCGAAGTACTTCAGGTCCTCGGAAGCCATTCCGGAGGATGGCATATAGTTCACACCGTGGGGCCGCCAGCGTTTGCCGTCGAGGGTGAACTCGCCGTTCTTGGTTGTGACAAATTGGGAAACTTGCTTGGGCCGCCAGAGGTTTATCTCATGCGCTGCGTGACCAATTACAATATTGTCTGAGACCACCTTGACGTCGACGGTGTACGGGCTTCCGTCCCAACCCTCCGGTAGCCAGGATGCATCAACGGAGGCCTGCTGGTTCGGGTTAAGTATGAGCGCCAGTTCGGTTTCATGAACGGGCGATTCGCCTTTCGTCACCCGCACGAAACCTTTGACCGCCCGCCCGACCGCGGAACCCTGATTCGCAACGGTCATCCCCAGCCGCACGGGTTGACCCTCGAAATAGGCAAAATGGTCGGCCCCGGCATCGAGCAAAGCCATCGGCGTTTTCATCCGTGCGGCAATGTCCGTGATGAGCTTTCTGCCTTCGGGCGACAAGTACCAAGAATGGTCACCAATGCCCACCGACGTCCACATCCCCCCCTTGTAAGGCCCGTCGGCCTGGGTCATCAGGGCGCCGACCGTGCCGCGCATGTCGCCCTTGGCCGATTGTGCTTCAAGGAGTGGCTCCCATGCCCATGCCCGTTTCTTGTCATAGCCATTGCCCTGCGCCCGGGGATGCATGGCGTGAAGTTCCGTCTGGGGCAGCGGCATGCTGCCCTCGCCGGTGAAACCGGTGCGGTGCAGGGCCTCCACATCCTGGGGTGCAAAGAACTTGTAGCCGGGGCACAGCGTTTCCATGGGGGGAACGGCATATCCCCGGAACGCATCACGATACTTCGCGTCGAGCGTGGTGGCAAAGACCGGACCAACCTCATATTTCAAGTCCCGGTCCGCGTAACCCGTGTGGGTGAACGCCAGCGTAATGCCGAGGCGCGCCGCATTCCCGGGGTTGAAGCGGGTGTCCTTGCGTTGCGGGACACTTTCCCAATAGTGAAAGTCATCGGGTGTCAGGGCGTACTGCGTCCATTCCTTGGACAGCGCAACCGTGGCAATCCATCGAGAACCGTCCCGCTCTTCCCACTCCATGGCAAGATGGGTTGCATTGCAGACACTTCTGGCGGAAAAGACCACCAGTTCATCGTCGGCAGAGAACGGGCTGGATTCATACTTTTTGAGAATTGAATCCCATCCGTCGAGTCTTCCCACCTGCGCCTGGAGGGCGCGTTGGCCGGCTTCGGGCCCGTCTTCAGCAATACCGTATTTGCCCTTCAAGTCGTCGCTTCGGTAGGCGCGCGCCCATTTCGACAGATCTTCTGTGTTCCAGTCAACGATGGCATGCTTTTGGGCATGTTGTGCGTACTGCTTCCGAAAATTAGAGACAGGGAGCCACTGCCCGTCCGCCTGAACCAGAACCTCCCGCCATGCCGGAGTATTGAGAGCCACGAGACGGCCGCCACTCCCGAGGAACTGCTGGACGGGTCCGATACTGCCCAGGGGCAGACGTTCCGCGTCCGGCAGCACAAGGACCGTTGCCCTCGGCGCCGTAAGTTTCGTCGGGTCGCACAAATCACCTGCGCCCAAGTGCTCCACAGTGTATCCCGCCCCGGCGAACAGGTCGGCCATCGCGTTCTCGTAGTCCTGTGAACTGCCGTCAAAATTCGGTGTGTACACAAGGGCTTTTGTCTGAACACCCGGTTCGGCACCTGCCATGGACATGGCGAAAAGTGCAGAGAAAAGAAGTGCAGTAAATGCTGTGCGGTTCATGAGAAACACTCCAAGATTGAACGGAGAAACAAGCGACAATACCATATCAAAGCACGTGCCGGGGGGAAATTCAAACATTGCATGGGTGGACACACCCTGAGACGGTGTGCTAAGATTCGAACAGT
>CAIJOU010000148.1 GCA_903822375.1 Candidatus Hydrogenedentota bacterium | reverse complement strand
CCCCCGGCATCCCTACGGCGGACAAGCCCGGAGAAAAACGAGCGGATGGGCGCGATCCTGACAAGGACCATCCCTGGCAGAGTCTGGAAGAGCGATGGGGCTTCCAGTTTGCCTACACCGGTGAAAGCCTGGAATCGCTCAACGCGGACGTTGCGGGGGAACGGCCCGAGTTTCCCATACACGTGCCGTGGCGGTCGGCGCTGTGGTTCAAGGACCCCAAGCCCGGCTGGCGTCCGGTGTACAGCGTCGGCGACCATCCCGTGGTGCTGGAACGTGACTTTGGGCGGGGCCAACTGATACTGCTCAGCGACAGCTATTTGTTCAGCAACGAGGCGCTGCGCAGGGACCGGCAGGCCGCGTTTCTCCTCGGAATGGCCGGAAAGGACCGGCACAGAATCATCTTTGACGAGGCCCATCTGGGGTCCATCAAGCAGGAGGGCGTCATGACCCTCGCACGGCGCTACCGGCTTACGGGCTTTCTCCTGGCGGGGTTGGCGGTGGTAGGCCTGTACCTGTGGCGCAACGTGACCTCGCTGGCGCCGCGCCGGCCCGATGAGCGGGACGGCGAAGGTTCCCAGGCCGGGCTCGGTGCGGGCGCGGCGCTGACTTCACTGCTGAGGCGCAGCGTGGCTCCGGCATCCCTGCCGCAGACCTGCTGGCGCGAGTGGCTGCGGTCGTTTCGCGGTCGCCTGTCCTTGAACGACCCGCTGACAGGAACAGTCGAGCAACTCTTGGCGCAGCGTCCGGCCGGTCGACGCGGCGCAGCCGAAACAGTGCAGCAATACCGGGCCGTGGCTGCGGTCCTGGCGGAAAGGAAGGTGCATCGTGGCACAAGACCTTGAATCCCTGAAAGAAGTGCTGGGCCGCGTGCGGGACGAGGTGGCCCGCGTGATCATCGGGCAGCGGGATGTGGTGGACCTGGCGCTGGTCGCCATCTTCACGCGCCAGCACGCCCTGGTGGAGGGCGTGCCGGGTATCGCCAAGACCCTGCTCGTGCGAACCCTTTCCCACGCGCTGGGCTGCGACTTCGCGCGCATTCAGTTCACGCCCGACCTGATGCCTGCGGACATCATCGGCACAAACGTGTTCGACATGCGCTCGGGCACCTTCACACTGGTCAAGGGCCCGGTGTTCACGTCCTTCCTGCTCGCCGACGAGATCAACCGCGCCCCGTCCAAGACGCAGTCGGCGCTGCTTCAGGCGATGCAGGAACGCTGTGTCACCATCGACCGGGACACGCACACGCTCTCGCCCCTGTTCACCGTCTTTGCCACGCAGAACCCCATCGAGTACGAGGGCACCTATCCGTTGCCGGAGGCGCAGAAGGACAGGTTCATGCTGAAGATCCGCATGGACTGTCCGAACCGCGACGGCGAAATGGACCTCGCGCGGCGCATGCTCGGCACCGACGCGCCGGAGAGCACCCTGGCGAACGGCGGCGTGCGGCAGGTGATCTCGCAGGAGGAGCTGACCGGCATGCACGGACTGCTCGCGCAGGTCGTCGTGCGCGAGGAGTTGCTTGCCTATATG
>CAIJOU010000147.1 GCA_903822375.1 Candidatus Hydrogenedentota bacterium | reverse complement strand
TAAACCTAAAAAGGAAAATGGAGTGATGGCCTTGCGGGTGTAAGTGCTGTATTTTCAACGGCATGCAAGCCAATGAACTGCCGATGTGTTCTACCCCTACGGGTGAGTCAAAAAATGTGCTCAAATCCACGGCTGGAGTCTGGCCTCTGGATACGCCCGGCGGACGATTCTATGCCGAGTGGGATGAGGAGTCTCCCGTTACCCGCGAAGGGCAGCTGATCTTTTTTTTCCAGTTCCTTCACGTGGGCGGACGCTGGGAAGAGTTCTTGAGAGATTGTCCTCTTTACTACACGGGAAACCGCGGAAGCGGTGCCGACAACGTCATGGGAACTGTTTTGCTGAGTGTGCTTTGCGGCCACTGGCGTTATGCCCACATCAACGCCGTGCGCGGGGACGGGATCAATCCGGGACTGCTGGGTGTGCGGGGCACGGTTAGCGAAGACGTTGTGCGAATGGCCATGAGCCGCATCGATGAAGAGGCCGGACTGCGCTGGCTTTCATCCCAAGTCCTCAGCAGCATCGCGCCCGCGCTGGCTCTGCCGTGGATGCTCGATGTGGATGTAACCGTCAAGCCGCTTTACGGAAATCAGCAGGGATCCGAAGTCGGGTATAATCCGCATAAACCAGGAAGACCCTCCCACGTCTATCACAGTTACTTTGTTGCGAATCTGCGCATCAGTCTGGGCGTTGAAATTCGTCCCGGCAATGAACACGCCGCCGCGAAGGGATTGCCCGGACTCTGGCAAACCCTTGAGAAACTTCCCCGGCACCAGTGGCCGACGTTCATTCGAGGAGACTGCGGGTACGGCAGTGAAGCGGTCATGCTGGAGTGTGAAACACGCAGCGTGCCCTATCTCTTTAAGTTACGTCATACGCTAAAGGTCAAAGAGCTGGTCGCCCGGATGATGCGTCAGGGTGCACGCTGGCAGGAGTGCGGCGACGGCTGGCAGGCGCTTGAAACCACCTTGCGGCTTTCCGGATGGACGCGTGAACGGCGCGTAGTTCTTGTGAGAGAAACCCCTGCGCGCGCCCCGGTCGAAGAAAACGGGAAACGCCGGCGCGGCAAAGATCGTCAAGGGTTCCTGCCGCACGCGCAAGGAGCAGGATGGGAGGCCGAAGCCTCGCCATGGAGCGGGAAGATCGCCGTGCTGGTCACCTCGCTCGACGAAAAAGCTTTTCCCACTCAAGGTATGCCCCGCCACTACCGCGACCGCGCCGATGCCGAAAACAACTATGACGAACTCAAAAACCAATGGGGCTGGAATGGCTTCACCTCCCGTAAACTCAAACCCTGCCGGTTGATGGCCAATCTCGTGGCCCTCTTCTACAACTGGTGGAACCTCTACGTGCGCTTTTACGACGCCGAGCACCATCGCGAAGCCATACGCAGCCGTCCGATGCTAATGGCTGGCGTGGGGCGACAGACACAAAGCGGCGGACAACGCACGGTTCGAGTGAGTCTTGTGCATGAAAAAGGCGACGACATCGCCCGCGCTGTGACGCAGATCAGCAACGAGTTGCAACAGATACTGTTCATTACGGAGCGATGGACCTTGGACGAGCGGTGGACGCTACTGTTGACGCGCTTATTGCGCCACTGGCTAGGCGGGAAATGGCTAGACGGTCTGCCCGCAGGGGCGGAAATCCTACTGAGCGGATAAAAGACGCTCTTTGCCCCCATCAAAAAAACAGACTTCACACCTTCGGATCAAAGGGGCTCGATCAACACGCCCATTTTCCTTTTTAGGATAAT
>CAIJOU010000146.1 GCA_903822375.1 Candidatus Hydrogenedentota bacterium | reverse complement strand
GCGGATCGTGATTCACTTGCCCAGCACCGTTGAAAAACACGCCCCTGAAGAACCGCAACCGGTGGTGGACGAGGCGGCCCAGGCGCTGCAAATCCTGCTTGTGGACGATGAATCAGATCTGCTGGACATGCTTACCACGGCGTTGAACATGCGCGGCTATCATGTCGAGCCGGTCCAGACCGCCACGGACGCGCTGGAACGCGCACGCACGTTGGACTATGACGGCATCGTGCTGGACATCAACCTGCCTGGTTCCATGAACGGACGGGAACTGTTTCTGCGCATCACCGCCGAAAAGCCGGAGGTGGCCACGCGGGTGCTCTTCATCACCGCCGACACCCTGAACTTCGAGACGCAGCGCTTCCTGGAGACCGTTGACTGCCCGTCCCTGGAGAAACCTTTCCTGATTTCGGACTTCCTTGGGGCGATGGAATTGTTAGTCAAGAAACCGTTCCGCACCCAACATTCGCCCTTAAACACTTGACAAACCACTATATGTTGTGTAGACTGGGGTTTGCAGAGTACATGCCGACACACCGTATACTACCGGTGGCGGTATCTTCTGTTACGAAGTGTGCGACTGGTGGTCGGGGATGCATTCGTCCCTGACATAAACGTTGGAAAGCCGGTGCGGGCCGAAAGGCGCGGGCCGCATTTTCCAGACACGGTCACAGGAGCGGCAATGTCCGAATCGACACGGCGAATACAGCGCCGTCTGAAGGGCGGATGGCACCGTATTCCAGCGATTTCGCTGTCGACCTTACTGCTGGGGTTCATGACCAGCTGCACCACGGTTTCCCATCATCAGGCGGTTCAATTTAATCCTGCGCCCCGCGACAGCGTCGGCGCGCAGGAACTGAAACCTGTGGAGGGGCTGAATCGGAACACAAAGGGGGCATACAACCCGCTGGTCATTCCGAATCCGCTCCCTGAACCGGTGCTCGCGGAAATCCGGGAACTGCAAAACGACTATCCCGGCACCTTCCAGCGCGGGCTGAACCGCGCCTCCAAATATGAGGGGCCGCTGCGGGCGCGCCTGTGCGAGGCGGGCCTGCCTGAAGATCTGATCTGGATGGCCATGGTTGAGAGTATGTTTCAGAACAAGATCGTTTCCCCGGCCGGCGCGGGCGGCATGTGGCAGTTTATCCCGGCCACGGCCCGGCGGTATCAACTGCGCATGGACAGTTACGTGGACGAGCGGTACAACTGGCAGCGCTGCACCGATGCCGCCATCGAGTACCTCAAGGGACTGCATGACTTCTTTGACGGCCGCTGGGACCTTGCGATTACGGCGTACAACATGGGCGAGGGCGGGCTGGCCCGGGCCATCGCCGCCAACGGCGGCGAGACCGATTTCTTCAAGCTTATCCAGACCCCTCCGGCCTCCGACAGGATCCGCCTGGAATCCAAGAAATACTATCCGCGACTGCTGGCCTATGCCATTGTCACCGCCAACCCCGAGAAATACGGGTTTACACGGGGCACCGAACCTCCCGACGACGTTGACCGTGTGCCTGTGCAGGGCATGTACGGCCTGGCCAAGCTGGACGAGGCGCTCGGTTTTGCGCCGGGCACGCTGGAACAGTTGAACCCGGACCTGCTCCGCGACACCACGCCGCCTACCGGCGAATACGCGGTGGCGGTGCCCCGCCAGGACAAGGACCGCTTTCTGGCCGCGCTGCGAACCGTGCCGACCACCCAGCCAGTTGCCCCCCCCGCTGTGATGGCTTCGGGCAGGTACAAGGTGCGCAAGGGTGAGTCGCTCGCGCAGATTGCCAAGAATTTCGGTACGACAGAGAAGAGCCTGCTCGCCGCCAACCGGCTAAAATCTGCCGGGTCCGTTCGGACCGGCCAGACGCTGGTCGTCCCCGCCGTGACCGAGGCCAAAGGCGGCGCGGTGGCGCCCGCCCCCCCGGTTTCCAAAGAAATGAAGACTGCGAAACGCGACGACGCCCCTGCGGCGGCGCCCGCCGTTGAAGAGACGCCGCCCGCCCCCAAGACCTACACAGTGCGCAAGGGCGACACGCTTGCCTCGGTTGCCGCCGCCCAGAAGGTTCCCATGGCCCAGTTGGCGGCGCTGAACAAGATTGGCAAGAACGGTGTCATTGTTGTGGGTCAGGTGCTTACGGTAAACGCCGCCGCACCGGCCCCCAAGCCCGCGCCCGCCGCCGACCAGGACAATATGCGGTATCACCAGGTCGCTCCGGGCGAGTATCCCGCCGCCATCGCCAAACTCTACGGCCTCAAGACGGATGAACTGCTGCGCATGAACGGCCTGCCCAAGGACACCACGATCCAGGCCGGTGACAAGCTCATGGTGGGAACGAAACCCGGCGGCAAAGCGGCCGAACCGGTCCATGCTGAAGTGGCCTCCAAGGACCAGAAGAAGTC
>CAIJOU010000145.1 GCA_903822375.1 Candidatus Hydrogenedentota bacterium | reverse complement strand
CGGCGATACGGTTTGCCATGAGGTTGGCCACGTCCACCTCCAAGGTGTTCTTGCCGGGCCGCAACAGCGGGCCCACGCGCAGCGTCTGGCCGCACCAGACGGTGCCCGCGTCCTGTCCGTTAATTCGCACCCGCGCCGTCTCGTGCAGTTCGCCCAAGTCGAGCAACCACTCGTCAACGCCCGCGCCGGGCTGGAAGTCAAAGGTTACCGAGTACTTTCCAATGCCGGAGAAGGCTTTTGTTTCCGGTGCGTCTTGGTCGGTCCACAATTTCAGTACGTCAGAAGTAAAGGCGGCGGGCAGTGCCGGGCCGCCTTCAACAAACTGGACACCCCATTTCCCGCTGATCTCTTGCTGGTTTCCCTTGGGCGCGAGGTTGACCCATGCTGCCCCCTCAACCGGATGGTCGCAGGCGCGAACGATGCAGGTCGCACCGGGTGCGAGCTGCAAATAGACTTCCACTCCGTCACCCGCAGGCCTCAATGCGGCCACGCCGCTGGTGCCGGTGAGTGGGTCAAACAACACCGCGCCTTTTGCGGGATACGCGAGTGGATAGTACCCGTCGAGTGCCACATCGCCGCGGTTCACGAGAAGATACTGCACGCCGTCCTCAGTGCGCTGCCGCACGAAGGCAACATTGGACGCGGCAATGGTTTCGCCGCGTACACCCGCGGCGGACAGGGCTTCGGCCTGATTACTCTTCACCAGCAGACGCCCTGGCACGGCGCGCAATACAGCCGCCGCTTCGCGCAAATGCGCGCGCCGGTTCTCAAAATCATTCAGTCCCGGCACATCGTCGGGCAAACCGTCCAAGGCAATGACGGTGGTGCCCTTTGCGGCGAGTTCAGCCAGGCGGACCATCGTCTCCTGTGGCATGTGCCCGCAGCCCGGCAGCACAATAACACGGGGATTCTCGACGGTTTTGAGCATGCGGTCGGAGACAAAGTCGAACTGCACGCCGCTGTCCCACAGGGCCCGGGCCGCTCCGTGGAAGCGCGCCATCCGCGTGTGCATCCAGTCCTTCGTGCCATGCACGGAGAGGCACCAGGGCGCGGAGCCGGACTTGGTTTTGTCGGCGGTTGGCTGCTGTGCCCACAGGTCGTAGAGCGGCCAGTAGAGCAGCACGTCCGTGTCGGGCGTGCCCGCCTGCAGGAAGGACTGGCAGCGCGCGATATAGGCGTTCAGTTCGGGGAAGTCCCGGTAGAACGTATTGGTCGGGCCGAAGTGGGTGGAGGCATAGAAGAGCCATCCCGGCCAGGGTGCGTCGGCGGGGGAGAAAGCCGTGCCGTGGTAGAAGACGTGGTTGATGCCGCCGAGGAACAACTGGTCCACGGCCGTCTTGGACGAGGCAAGGGTCTCGGTGAAATGTTCGGCCCGCCAGGTGCAGGTTTCGGAGGAGACCAGCTTCTTACCGCCAAAGTGCGCGGCTGATGACGCAAACTTGGTCATCAGTATTTCGGCGCCTTCGGGGCCAAAACCCTCCGTTTCGGGCACGTCGGCCGCGGCATACAGGTCAAGCAGGTTGCCCGGCGAACCGTGGGCCTGATAACGGGTAATGGCCCCCTGGTCTTTGGCCCATGCGGCCCAGGGATGTGCGCAGTTCTCGAGCAGCAGGTCGCCGATCGTTTCGT
>CAIJOU010000144.1 GCA_903822375.1 Candidatus Hydrogenedentota bacterium | reverse complement strand
TTCTGTGCGAGCACGGTGAACCCGCCTGCGGCCCGTTGGTCGGGCACCGCCCTCAGCCCGGTCACGCCTGCCTCATGGATTAGCAGGGTGGCGTTGGCTGCAATCTGTCTGCGCTGCGGATCAAGCGCATCCGGCCTTTGAATTTCATGGCTGTCTTGGCTTGCATGGGCTCTGGCTGGCTCGGCAAAGCTTGGAATGGACGGGGACGGAAACACGCCGGCAGGCGGGATTTCGCATGCCGGGAGGCTGTGGAAGTCCTCACTGGTCAAACCAAGCGGTTGGCTTGCTGGAAATGCGCTAGACGTGGAAGCCACTGCCTTTGGTGCCGGGCTAAATATAAGGCCAGGCAAGGCAGAGTGCATGGCGTCTGTATCATTGAAGGTGTCTTCCGATTCGTCTTGGCCTTCATGCCCTGCTTCTTCCCCGTTTGCAAAGGGGGGCAAATCGGAGGAGGCCAAATCGGGAATGGGGTAAGACGGCTCAATGACAAGAAAGTCGTCAGATTCGGGGAAAGCGTCAACCCCGGCGATTGCGTCAAGCCCAAGGGGCGCGGCCGTTGTGTCCTGTTGGGTAAGGCCAACTACATTGGTTTCGTGATGTAAAACCGAGTCGTCCGAAACGTGATGCCTGGGGGTTGTGAGGTCAATTGCTTGAAAATCAGGCTGCCTGACTCCACTCTTTTCTTCGTCCGCCCAGATAGTCTCCCAATCATTGGCTTTGGCGGGTTCGTCTGTTGCGGGCTCGGCCAAGACAGGTGGCTGCGAGGGTTCCGAACCGGCAAGACTAGGCGCGTCTATTGCCGACGGCGAACCGGCATTTTTGCCGGAAACCGGGGGGGTTTGGCCCCGACCTGCTGCATTGACCGGCGTAGGCTTCGGCGCGGCGGCGCGGATAGGCTTGGGTTGAGGCTTTAAATCGGTGCGTGGCAGCCGGGTCGATAGCTGCTCGTCCAACGCCAGCCGCACATGGTTTTGTGGGGTGTTTGTGTATTGGGAGATGCGGCGGACCAGTTCGTCCTTTACAGTATCCAGGTTTAAGGTATCGGCGTCATGGACTTGCAGGGAATCAGCGAACAGTGGCCCGAATTCCGGGCGCGATTCCAGATCAGGCTGGTTGTCGAGAATGTCGTGGTAAACTTTGGTGCAAGCGGAATCTAGGCTGCCGATGCTGTCGACGATGCGCGATCCGGCCCCGTATTGTAGGGCCTTCGGTATCACCGGCCAGAGTACCGACACGGCGTATTGCATCCGCCCGATTTCGCGCCGCGAAGTGCGGTGCCCCATCTTCTCGGTCAGGATTTGCTCGAATTCGGTTTCTTCAAGTTTACAGCCCTTTGCCGCGCCGTCACCGCCGTCGGACCGGCGCTGTTCCTCAAGCATCCGCCTGAGGTTGACGATGGCCATGGCGTGGTCGATGAAAACCAGGTCGTCGCGCAGGTCGTTCTCGCGCAGGTGCGCCGCGAGGATGGCGATGTCGTTGGTGTACGGCTTGAATAGGCAGGGGGCTTGCTGGAATTTTTTT
>CAIJOU010000143.1 GCA_903822375.1 Candidatus Hydrogenedentota bacterium | reverse complement strand
TGGAGTTCAGACGTGTGCTCTTCCGATCTCTTCGCGCCGGAACCGGCGGCGAAGCACGAGCCACGCGGTGAGCGTCAACGATCCGGCCAGCATGGCAATGTCCACGGCCGGCGGGATCAGCCGGGGCGGCGGGGTGTTGGGCATGGGATGCTGGTAGCCCGACTCAAATTCGGGGATGGGAAAACGGAACGCCGCCATGGCCTGTCCGGCGACAGCCAGGAGGAGCAGCACCGCGAGGATATAGGGAAGCCGCCTCATTTTGTCGGTTCGCTCCCTTTTTCCAAAGTCTTAAGCATGTACGCTTTCGCGATGGGCACGCGCTGATAGGCCTGTGCGGGGCAGTCGCGCGCGATGGAGCAGTCATTGCAGTGCACGCAGAGTTCCTGTTTCACCTGGAGCTGCAGTGAACCGTTGCCGAAGGCGTTGCAGCCCTTCACGCACTTGCCGCAGCCGATGCACAGGTCCGCATTGATGGTGTACTGGTAAAACGGCGCCTCCACATAGGTGCGCTTGAGCGCGGCCACGGGGCACAGCTCGTTCTCCGCGCCGCTGTCCTGCGCCTTCGCACCCGGCTGCAGATAACCACCGCAGAGGTCGCAATAGCCGCACATTTCAAACGCGTGCACGCACTTCACGGCGGAGGGGCTGAGCACGCAGGAGGTCGCGCAGCGGCCGCACTGCTGGCACTTGCGCGGATCGAGCTGCCAGCCGAAGGCCTGCTCGTTCGGGTGCGATACCATCCATGCACCGCCGCCCGCGGCGACGGCGGCCGCGGCGCGGATGAAATCACGCCGGCCTAATTTGTTTTCTTTGCTCATGGTTTCCGGTCTCCCGGGGTCTTGGGCTCATAGACCAGTATCGCCTTCATGGGCCCGACCAGAATCAGGATGCGATCCTTCTTGTCCACGGCCAGGTCTTTCACCGGCGAGTGGCTGTCATTCTCATCACTGGGGGCATGCAAATCATCCGGCGTGGCCACGACGCCGATAAGGGTGTTGTCCGGCGCGTAGACCTTGACGCGGTTGATCCCCTTTTCAGCGGTCACCACCGACCCGTCGCTGCGAAACGCGATGTGCGTCGGGTTGCAGCAGCCGCAGAAACTGTACAGGTCCATGCCCGGTTTGTACCACGAACTGACCAACTCGCCCGTGGGGCGGTGGTTCTCCAGTCCATGGCGGCCGGGATTGACTATCCAGAGCTCGCCGGATTGATCGAAGGCCGCATCGAAATAGGGACTGGGCACAACGAAACCCTCAAACTCGCGTTTCAGGTCACGCTGGCCCATCTCATTCAGCACGTTGCCGCCGTAATCATAACGCATCACCACCCGGTTGCCCGCATCGGCAACGAAAACGTTGTCCGCATTGGCCGCGATGGACGTGATATAGCCGCGTTCGCCCAAGTCTTTCCATGCCGCCAAAAGCTTGCCGGTTGCATCAAGCAACTCGACATGGTTGCGCATGCCCAGCAGGATTCTGCCGTCCGGCGCCACGGCCATGGCATCTGGCGTGCCCTTCACGGCATGCCGGGCCGTCTCATGGCCCTCTGCGTCCAGCAACAGCACAGCGTCTTTTCCCGCAACGTAGACTGTTCCGCTGTCGGCAACGGCCAGCGCCGACGGGTCATCGAGATTGAGCGCGAAACGGGCGGTCTGGCGAAATGCCACGTCCTTGTCATCGACCTTCGTAAAGGGCTTGAGGTCGAGTTTGTAGGACGCTCCCGGTTCGGTGCGCTTTTCTGTGGTGGCAATGACGACAACAAGCGCCACCACAGCAACGGTCAGCACGGCCCAAAGCCGGGCCGGAAGCCGTCCGGAGATTCCTTTTGTCGGTTCTTGTTGCATGGGTCTATTTTCCCGCCGCCAGCGATACGCAGACCATCTGCGTCGAATCGCGGAGCAGCAACCGGTCGCCCGCAAGGGCCATGGGGCCCCAGGAATCCTGCCCGTGCAGGATCTGGGCCGTGGCCAGCGGAACGAACCCGTCACGGCTGACCTTGATCATGGCCAGCGCACCCTCGTCGTTCAGCACGTAAAACTTGCCGTCGGCCAGCAGGTAGGGTCCGAGGCCGAAACGGTTCGACTGGCCGCTGGACCAGACCAGGTCGCCGTTGAAGTTGTAGCACACAAACTGAGACCGCAGCGCGCCCGCGTCTTTCGGCATGATTCCGTAAAGCAGCCTGTCGAAGACGATCGGGGTTTGCTGCTCCGAGGTTATTCCGTCTTTAGGCCCGCGCTTGTACAGTGTTTTCGCAGAAAAAGCCCCGTTGTCAACCTGCACCTGGACCATGACGCTGCCCTCGCCGTACCCGGCGCAAAGCAGAATCTTGCCGTCGTCGAGCAGCACGGGCGAGGGGGCCACGACCTTCGCGTTCCACGGCACTTCCCACAGCAGGGTTCCCGCGTCGGCCGCTTCGGCCGACACGCCGGCGACGCCGCCCACGGCGCAGTAGACATACATCTTCTTGCCCGCGATGGTCATGGGCATGATCGACGCGTGCGACATGTTCCAGGCGCGCTTGTTCGGCGTCCTCCAAATCGGCGTGCCGGCCTCGGCATCAACGGCCATCATCAGCACGTCCGGGCCGCAGGGCGCGAGAATGACTTTGCCCTCGTCGATGAGCGGACACTGGCCCGTGTACCACAGGGGTTCCTTGGTGCCGTAGTCGCGCTGCAAATCAATGCCCCAGCGGAACGCGCCGGAAACGGGGTCGAGGCAGACGACGTGGCACCGGGGGCCGATGGTGACCAGGCACTTGTCCGTCACGGTCGGAACGGTGCGCGACATGCCGTGGTTTCGCTTCACCGTGACGGAATAGGAATGCCGCCATATTTCCTTGCCGTCAGCCAGCGAAAAGCAGCGTATGGCGTCCGACTTGGTCGCCTCGTCGTAGTCAATCAGGTACACACGGCCCGCCATCACCGCCGGTCCGGCATGACCCTCGCCAAGGTCCACCTTCCACAGCACGGGCGGCCCGTCCTTCGGCCACGCGTCCGCCAGGGGCGGGCCGTCCTTGCGCACGTTGTCGCAGTCGGCACCGCGGAAACGGGTCCATGCGCCGGGCCGTTCCGCCGCGACGCCGTCGAATCGCTCAAAGCGGCCCTTGAGGTCGACCTTCTTGCTCTTGCCCTTCTCTCCTGCGGGCGTGCCGTCCGCGCCGGGCAGACGCACATTCATGCCCGGTTCCGCGTCGTGGACGAACCACGTCCACAGGGCGACACCGGCAAGAACGGCAGTGACCGCGAACGCGGCCACCGCCGGAATCGTCTTTTCCTTTTTTGAACTCATCCAATACTTCTGTTTGTGTTGGGCACGGCCATCAGGTTTGGGCGCCGCACCGTTTGTCTATTCGGCGCAACGCAGGGAGACCGGCCCAAGGAGTCCTGAATCTAGCGGGGATAGTTTATCAATTTGCAGCCTGCCCGATCCTGTTTCATCGTTGACCTCCAATTTGCATTTCTGCCAGTCCGGGTTCCGGCGCTGCAGGTCGATCACCCGATTCTGGGACTTGTTGACCACCTCAAGCCGCAGAATATTCTCCCCTTCCCTGAGAAACTTCGAAATGTCGAGTTGAAAGGGCTTTGTCCAAACGCACCCGGCAGGCTCTCCGTTGACGAAGATCCTGGCGGAATCGAGCACCCGTCCGGCATCGAGGAACCACTTTTTCGCTGCCTTGGCGGAACCGGAATTCAAACCGCAGAGTTCCTGCTTTGCCAGTGTAAACCGCGTTTCATAGGTCACAACTCCGCTGTACAGCGCGAGTTCGGGCAATTCGGTCCACGACTTCAGCGTGTCTGTCGCCAGCTCATGGCTTGTTCCCTGGTAGTCAGACCAGGCAAGGTTCCACGTATCGCCGATGGTCTTCGTGCGGGTCTTCTCGCGGTAATCCATTGACTGGACACTGTCAAGAACATCGTCCTTCCCCGTTTCAGCCACAACCAGGAGTTCGGACGGCTCAAGGATCAAGTGAACGAGTTGTCCGCCCCCGGGGTTGGCCCGATACTCGGCCAGGAAGAGTTCGGACGTTCGCGGATTTCCGACGAGGACCCGGGCACAGTCTGCAGCCAGGTGAGCAAGGGGTATCCAAAGATCGAGGCGTGCCTGCGGGTTGTTGTTCTTTATTAGATAGGTCGTTCTGCCCTCCCGGTTCACGCGATAGGTGGTCGTCTGGCCTTTAATGCCCTCTTCTGCAAGGCCGCTTTGGCTGAGCATGACGAGCAGTTCGCCCGTATCCGCCGCGATACGGACGCCGCCTTTTCCTGTCTTGCCGGCCTCCGCCATTGCACGGAGGGAGGCGTTGCTTCCAGACAGGTCCTGAATCAGCGGCAGGCCCTGCGGCGCGGCCACGGGTATCCGCTTCATGAAGACGATCGTGCCGCCGTCGCGGGCCAACTGCTCCAGTTTCTCCAGGGTTTTCGTTCCGACCATTTCCGTCTCAGGAACCACCAGTACTTTGCATGCGACCTGGCCCACCCTGATGCTTCCATTCTCCACCGTGGTCCGTTCGGTGATGAGGGTGTCGGAACAAAAGTCCGTCTGCAGCCCGCGGCCGATCAGTTCGGCGGCCAGTTCCCTTTTGACATCGGGGCGCTCGAAGGCGGAATTGGTGTTTCTCCACACAAAAGGCTGCCCGAACTTGAATCCTCCCAGATTCGGCATGTTCCAGAAGTCATGGATGGACCACAGCAGCAGCAGGTCCGTGTCCGGCTTTGATTCCTGAAGCAGCAACTGGAGCCGCGCGAAATAGTCGTTTATGCAGCGAATGTGCCGGAAGAACGGCTGCGTCTCGCTGAAGTTGCCCCCTGCATAATACATGGGTCCGGGCCACGGCTCGTCAAGGGGGGTGAAGGGCACCCCGTGATAAACCTTGTGGTTCACGCCCTGCAGCAGGCTCTGGTCGCCCCGCTGCCGGTAGAAGTCCAGATTGTCCTTGAAATTGTGTCCGGCCCCCCAGGTAAACGCCTCTTCCGAGACCAGTTTCTTGCCCAGGAAATGGGCCGGGGAGGTGCTCCACGGGCCGCCATCTTCCGGAATGTCCGCCTCGGCGCAGGTGTCGAGCGGGTTGGCGGGGTCGCCGTCATATTGGTAGCGTGTTGCTATTTCATGGCCGTTGGCCCACCGGGTCCAGCGTTTCACGAATTCCACGTGAAGCTGGGCCAGCGTCTGACGGTAGTCATGCCACAGCCGAATGTTTTCCGGGGTGCCCGTCTCTTTCAGGAACTGGTGCAAGTAGGGCAGAACATCATAGTGATTGACCCGTTCAAAGGCGGCGAAGAAGTCGGGCGTCGTTCCGGAACGCCCCTCGTAAGAGTCGCAATACAGCGCCCGGGGACGCAAAGCGCCCAATTGGCCGAGCATCTTGTCCAGTGGCGCGGTGAATTCTGCAAACGCTTCGGGAGAATACCAGTCGATGACGGGGCCCTGGGCCCCCTTACCGCCGACATAGACATCGAGTCCGGTGTAGCCCATGCGGGCCACGAGCACACGGCACCTGCCGACCGGGGGAATGGGCCAGATCGTCCGACCGTCTTTTGCGCGGGGTTCGACGATTTTGGCGGCATCTTCCTGGTCCGAAGCGGCGGTGGCATCAAGAAGGGTGACCGCTTTGATCGGGTCTTTGCCCGGTTCATCCCGCAGAACAACGGGCTTTTCAGCGGTGGCCTCCAAGTCGAGAAGCTCCAACCGCCAGTCGCGTTCCGCGTGTTCTTTGGAGACCCACGGACCGCCCAGGGGCCACCCGCCGCCGGTCGTGACATCGACAATCATGCCGAGTTCTTTTCCTTTGGCGAGCGTAAACCGAAAGACCTCAATCCAGCGGTCGGAAAGAAAAGGAATGGACGGAAGGACGGGATGGCTGTACGGATAGAGGGGACAGACCATGACGCCGCCGAATCCGGCGTCTTTAAGCATGATCAACTGTCTCTCAATTTCCGCCTCGCTGACACTGCTTCCGAGCCACCACCAGAAACAGGCGGGTTTAGCCGGTGCAGTGAGATGATTCCAACCAAAGGGATCGACGGTCGCATTCGGCGACAGGTCAGTCGCCGGACTTGCAGGCGCACCCGGCTCGGCCCATGCGTATCCGGCGGCCATGGCCAGCACCATGGCAATCACCGTAATCCTCGGGTAATTCTTCATCGGCGGCATAGCCCCGGTTCTCTTCTTGGAGGACCCAAAAGCCAGAATTCTGAATCCCGAATGGGTAATTCAGGAGTCAGAATTCTGAAATGTGCGATCTATGATTTTAAATTCAAGACGCCCGTCAGGGGGTCTTGACATCCAGGCACTTCATCTCCGACTGGCTGCGCACGAGCAGTTTCCCCTGCGACAGGGCCATCGGCGACCAGATCTCTTTGCCGCCGAGCACTTTCAATTCGGCAATCTTCTTGAACTCGGCGGGGGAGGGGTCAAGCAGGTACAGGACGCCCTTCTTGCCGTCGAGATTGTAGATCAGCCCGTCGGCCAGCATGAGCGGGCCGCGCTCGAAGGTGGTAGTGAACCAGGAGTCCTTGGTCTTCCACTTGATCGCGCCGTCGAGCGACATGCACATCATGCCGTCCTCGCGCTCGTTCGAGTTGCTGTTGATGTAGAGGTAATCCTTGTAGAAGAGCGGCTGCTGGATCTGGCTGCCGCAGTCGGCCGTCTTGAACATCTCTTTGACGGTGAACTTGCCGTCCTGCTGCTTCACCTGGATCATGCACGACCCGGCGCCGTAGCCGCCGGTGATGAAGAGCCGGTCATCGGGCAGCGTGGTCGGGTAAGGGATCGGGATGAAGCACTGGAACCCGTCGTAGCTCCACAGCGTGGCGCCCGTGTCCGGGTTCAACCCCGCCACCTTGCCGGGGCTGCCGCCGCCCTTCTTGCAGGCGGCGACCATGACCACCTGGTCCACGCCGGCCAGTTTGGTGACCACCGGCGTCGAGTAGCCGAGCACGCCAAGCACTTCCGACTTCCAGGCAGCCTCGCCGCTGTCTTTCTTGTAGGCCACCACGATGCAGCCTTCCTTGGCCATGGCGGACACAATGACGAGGTCCTTGTAAAGCGATGGTGCCTGCACCACGCCCCAGCCCGGCTTCTCGCCGCCGAAGTCGGCGACCAGATTCTTGTTCCAGACCGGCTTGTGCGTCTTGCGGTCGATGCAGTAGAAATTGCCCAGCGCACCGACGGTGTAAACGTTCTTGTCGTCAATGGTGGGGGCGGTGCGCGAACCGTCGTGGCTCAGGTCGCCCGGCGCGTCGTAGGCAAAATTCCACAGTTCCTTGCCGTCGTTCAGGCCCAGGCAGCGCAGCACGTCCTGCTTCTGGTCCACCCGGTCCAGAACATACACTTCGCCGTCGCGGACCGACGGGGAGGCGTAGCCCTGTCCGAGCGGCAGGGTCCAGAGCACCTTGGGGCCGTCACTGGGCCAGGTGTGCGCCAAACCGGTCTCCGGCGAGACGCCGTCGCGGGCGGGCCCCATGAACTGGGGCCAGTCCGCTGCAGTCGCGAAAAGCGCGAAAAACGCCAGTCCGGCGCAAACAAATGCCCAGTGGATTCGGAAGGCCTTCACGGGTTTCATGGTCTCTGTTTCTCCTTTGCCAAGCCAGTTAACAACATACCCGCGCGGTTTCACGCCGCGCGGAGCGCAAATGATACAACAATCGGGCCGCGAAATGGAGTTTTTCGGGGTTCCGAATGGCAGAAGACCGTTCCCGGACCGCCTGTGTCCGCTTGTCCTGCCCGAATCGGAGACATTTCCCATTGCCATACTTGACCATGCGAACTGCGGCAATGTTTCGGGGCGGCTCTTCTGGTCTATGTTTTGCCCCCGCAAGGGGGCGCACAATAGTAGCCGCAGGTGAAGCGAAACTGAACCTGCGGAAAAGCGGGACGCCTTGCCGCGTCCCCGCAGGGGGCGAACTTTGCGCTTCTTTTCCTGCACATTTTGAGTTTGTTCAGTCGGTATTCTATATTGAGGGTGATTGACAGCCAAGCACTATAGGAATAGGGGAAACATGAGCCAAAAATATCACATAGCCAGGAATGGGACTGGGCCAAAGCCTGTGGTCCGAATCCAACTGGACCATGATGGCGAGTGCAGCGTCAATTCGGTGGCCATCACCCCGGATGGTCGCCGGGCAGTATATGGGGGAGAAGACAGAACAGTTCGGGTTTGGGACTTGGAGCGGGACCGTCTCGTTATTTCGTTCGAAGGCCACCCCTGTCGTTCGCCGGAAGAGCCCACCAATTATATATACAATATGGCGGTGACGCCGGACGGGCGCTATGCGGTTTCCGGTGGTGAGGAGCGCATGGTTCGAGTGTGGGATGTGGAGCGAGGTCAGTGCATCGCAGCGTTGGAGGGCCACAGCGCCGGCATAAGTGCGGTGGCAATATCGGCGGATGGTCGGCGCGTGGTTTCCGGGGGGTGGGACAAGACCGTGCGCGCATGGGACGTTCGGGAGGGGCGGTGCCTTGCAACACTTGAGGGGCACGTTGACGTTGTAGATTGTCTGGCGATAACAGCAGATGGGCAACGGGCGTTTTCGGGCGGATGGGATGATGCGCGAATATGGGATTTGGAACGGGGCGTATGCGTAAGTGTGTTTCATGACGACTGCATGCATGATATTGCGATAACCCCCGACGGTCGTCGCGCCGTCTCCAGGGGTTGTGGCGCTAAAGTCCGTATTTGGGACCTTGAACGCGCGGAATGTGTTCACGTGATCAGGGCATCGTCGGCAGGTGGTGTGGCGCTGTCAGGCGATGGGCGAATTGCGGTTATCACACCGGGCATGCACATTACGGTATGGGATGCGGAGCGAAAGCGGTTTCTTGCCAGGTATGAACCTTCTCTCGAAGTCGTGAGTGACGTGGCGATCGGTGGTGATGGGCGCATATTTGCGTGGGACTGGAACGGGCTCCTGTTCATTTGGCCCCCTGTCAAGGTAAATTGAACCGCAGGAGACAAGAACACATGCGGTGCGTTTGCTTCGCTTCACAGCACCCTACGGGTTAGTTATTTCTTCTTGATGACGATGTTCCGGTACCAGGTTTCGCCGTGGTGGTCCTGCAGGGTGATCTTGCCTTTGGCGGGCATGCCGGAATAGGGCACCTTGAACTTGCCGATGGGCTTGGTCATCAGCGCGAAATCGGTGTCGATGACCTTCCAGCCGTTCATGATGACGATGACCTTGCCGCCCTGCACGGAGATGTCAAAGGAGTTCCACTCCCCGGCGGGACGGCACGTGTTGAACATGGGAGAGACCACGTCGTAGATCGCGCCGCAGGTGTTCTTGTCGGGCGGCGAGCCGAAATCGTCCTGCACCTGGATCTCAAAGCCCCGGTAGGCGGCGCCCTCCGGCTGGGCGCGGAGGAAGACGCCGCTGTTGGCGGCCTTGGCGACCTTGAATTCGACGTGCAGATCGAAATCGCCGAATTCCTCGGCGGTGTATCCGGCGTAGCGCAGGCTGGATTTCTTGCAGCCAAAGATGTGCAGGACGCCGTCCTTGACCTCAAAGAGGTTCTCTTTGTCGGTCACGTTCTTCCACGCGCCCGCATGCTGCGCGTCGAGCAGATTTATCCAGCCCTCTCCCGTCGGGGGCGGGGTGGGCTTTCCCTCGGCAACGGGAGAAGGCTTCTTGGTCTCAGCCGCAGTGTGGGTGATGCACCCGGCGATTAGGACGACGCAGATTGCGCCCATCACGGACAGGATGATCTTCTTCTTGTTCACGGCAGACTCTCCACGTTTTGTTTCGCAACACAACAGACCGTCATTGCGAGCAAAGCGAAGCAATCTCATGCCAGAATCAGCCCAACATGCGGGCGTTTCGTTTCAAGAGATTGCTTCGTCGGCCGTTGGCCTCCTCGCAATGACGCACTCACACGTTCTCCGGCACGTTGAAGGGGTCACGGCCGGGAATGCGGACAAACTTGTTGGCTTCTTCGGCGCGGTCGCCGGTGAAAATCTCAGCCTTGGTGTCGTAGCTCAGTTTCGGCCCGGCGATGAAGGGCTTCGCCTTAAGGTCGACCTGGTTCTTGCCCAACTGATCGAGCATGGCGTTAAGGGTATTGGCGGCGTCCTCATTGCCCTTGACACCGTCGCGCAGTTCCTCCACCGGGGTGGCCTTGCCGACGCGGAATCCAATGTTGGCCATGTGGCAGAGCGTCGTACTGTAGTGGCCGACCTCGATTTCACAGGCCAGGACCGCGCTGCTGTCCTCGCGCAGCGCCTTGATGAAGTTGAAATAGTGGGCCGTGCCGCCGGTTCCCTTGTATTCCTTGACCTCTTTGCCGTTCTTGTCGAAGCCCTTGCCCCTGCCGCGCGCGATGCGGACGAATCCGTTCTCGCACATGATGTAGTTGCCGCCGTTGCCGCCCAGGTACTCGGGGCATCGGCTGCCGGAACTGTCGCCGGCCATGTTGCGGACATCGATCACGACCTTCATGCCCTGGTGCTCCATCAGGGCGATGTGCATGTTGGGCGTTTCGCCGTCATCATCCCACCAGCGGTTGCCGGCGGCCATCACGTTGTTCGGCACATCGTTCCAGCCGAGCAGATGGCGCAGGTCATCGAGGTAGTGGACGCCCCAGTTGCCCATTTCGCCGGTGCCCCAGTCCCACTGCCAGTGCCAGTCATAATGGAAATTGGTGCGCATGATGGGCGTCATGGGCGCCGGCCCGGCCCAGAGGTTGTAGTCGACGCCCTCGGGCACCGGCTGCGGCCCGGTCACCTTGCCGATTTGCTTGCGCGCGTCGAGCCGGCTGCAGTGGGCCCACAGCGGCTTGCCGTACACGCCGGACTGGATGTCCTTGGCGCACTGTTGCACGGCCGGGCAGGAGCGCTGCTGCGTTCCCGCCTGCACAATGCGCTTGTACTTGCGGGCGGCCTCGACCATCTTGCGGCCTTCCCAGATGCAGTGGCTCACGGGTTTCTCCACATAGGCGTGTTTGCCGGCTTGGAACGCCAGGATGGCCGCCAGGCAGTGCCAGTGGTCCGGCGCGGCGATAACGACCGCATCGACATCCTTCATTTCCAGCAGTTGCCGGAAATCCTGGTGCTTGGCGGTCTTGTCCTCCACCTTGCCCATTCTCTTCACGTCGGCGTCGGACGCGGCGATAATCTCGACATTGCGCATCTGGGAGAAGGCGCTGAGATGCGCGCCGCCCCGGTCGCCGAGGCCAATCAGGCCGAGATTGACCCGCTCATTGGCGCCGTAGGCCCGGCTGGGGAACAACGAATAGGCCGTGCTTGCTGCGGCCGCGCCCAAAAGGAAACGACGTCTGGAAATGTCATGTCTGCTCATTGGAATTACTCCTTGGTAGAAGACGTAAAGGATACGACTTTGTATACCGGCGGTTCAAAAGCGCCATACCGGGGTGTCGCCATACCGGGCGCGTTGCACTTCCCCATGGGAACAATGGTAAAGTGTGGCTTCAAACAACCTCTGAATAAGGAGCAAGCCATGACCCAGCGACTCGTGATTCTCGGATTGGCAACCGTCCTCATCGCAAGCGCTGCCATAGCGGGGGATTCGCCGCAGTTCCGCGGCCCCAACCGGGATGGCCGCTTTGACGAGCAGGGGCTTATGAAGACCTGGCCGGAAGGCGGGCCTGCGGTGGCATGGGTGGCCAAGGGCCTCGGAAACGGCTATTCCTCCGTTTCTGTGGTGGGTGGAAAAATCTACGCCAGCGGGATGGGCGCCGAGGAGACGGGATTCGTCTCCATCCTGAATGCCGCCGACGGCAAGGTGGAGAAGGTTATTCGATACGGCAAGGAAACCACGAACGATCAGGCGCCCGGGCCCCGGTCCACACCGACCATCGACGGGAACCGGCTCTATATTCTCTCCGGACTCGGTGTCGCGTACTGCATCGACCTGACCAAGGGCAGCGTTCTCTGGAGTGTGGACCTGCTGAAGAAGTTTGGCGGCGAGAACAACACCTGGACGCTGGCCGAGTCGCTGCTGATCGACGGAGACCGGGTCATCTGCACGCCCGGCGGCGTGGAGGGCGGCGTCGCCGCGTTGAACAAGATGAACGGCGAAACGGTTTGGGCCACCAAGGGAATCAACGACAAGGCGTCCTACTGTTCCCCGGCCATCGTGACCCACAACGGCCACCGCATCCTGCTGACCGAAACGGAAAAACTGGTGGTGGGCGTGAATCCGGACAACGGAGCACTGCTGTGGACCTATCCGCACAAGACGGAATATGACATCCATGCGGTGACGCCGCTCTACAGCAACGGGCTGGTGTATTTCACCGGGGGGTACGGTTCCGGCGGCGGCGCGCTCGAACTTTCCGCGGATGGTGCGGCCGTGACGCTCAAGTGGGAGGACAAGAAACTCGACTGCCAGCACCACGGCGTGGTGCTTGTGGACGGCTACCTCTACGGCACGGGCCACAAGAACAACCAGTTGACATGCCTGGAAATGGCCACCGGCAAGCTGATGTGGCAGTCCAAGGACGTGAAACAGGGGGACGCGGTTTTCGCGGACGGCCTGCTCTACGCGTATGAAGGCCCCAAGGCAGGCGTCGTGGACTTGGTGAAAGTGTCCCCCACCGGGATGGAAATGGCCGGCAAACTCACCGTGACCGAAGGTTCAGACAAGCACTGGGCCCACCCTGTCATCGCCAACAAGGTCCTTTACATTCGCCACGGCGACGCGCTGATCGCCTACAGCATCGC
>CAIJOU010000142.1 GCA_903822375.1 Candidatus Hydrogenedentota bacterium | reverse complement strand
GAGGCCCACCTGTACCTCGGCACTTCGTCCTGGATGGCGGCGCATGTGCCCTTCAAGAAGACCGACCTCGCCGCCTCGCTCGCGTCCGTGCCCTGCGCCGTGCCCGGCCGCCACCTGCTCATCGCGCTCCAGGCCACGGCGGGCGGCAACCTCGCCTTTCTCAAGGACAAGGTCCTCTACCACAAGGACGATCTGCTCCAGGAGGGCCACGTGCCCGACGTGTACAAGATCATGGACCGCATCGCCGAGAAGGTGCCCGCAGGGAGCAACGGCGTCATGTACACCCCGTGGATCTACGGCGAGCGCGCCCCCGTGGAGGACCGGCACATCCGCGCCGGACTGCACAACCTCTCCCTCGAAAACTCCCGCGAGGACATCATCCGCGCCGTCTACGAGGGCGTGGCCTACAACACCCGCTGGATGCTCAAGCCCGTGGAGAAGTTTCTGGGCCGGCCCTCCGGCCCCATCAGCGTCATCGGCGGCGGCGCCTCCTCCGATGTCTGGTGCCAGATCTTCGCCGACGTGCTGAACCGGCCCATGCGCCAGATCAAGGACCCCATCCAGGCGAATGTACGCGGCGCGGCATTCATCGCCGCTGTCGGCATGGGAAAAATCCGTTTCGACGAAATCCCCGCCCTCACCCAAATCAGCGCCGGCTACACGCCCAACCCCGATACCCGCGCCGTCCACGACGCCCACTTCCGCGAGTTCACCGAAATTTACAAGCAGAACCGGGGCATCTACAGACGGCTGAATGCGAGGCGGCTGGTAAACAAGCCGCAGTAATTCATCGGCGAATTCTGCGAACCACGGAACACGCCGAAGGACAAGGAAAACAACTCGTAACGCAGAGACGCAGAGGACGCGAAGGAACGCAGAGAAATCCAGCGCTGAATGATGGTGCCGGATTCGCCGTTGCGAAACTCTTTGGTTGCACCTTCCCGGTCCCATCCCTCAAATTAGTCCCATTCTTCTCATAACTCCCATAAGTTTGCCGGCTCGCCGTAGCTCCGTACTACTGTCTGTCGACTTCTTGTTATTATTCGTGGAAGTTCGCCCCGAACGTATCGCAGGCGTCCCGCCTGCCTTGGGGCTGTTCGTCTTCTTTGTCTTCTCCGCGCACCTCTGCGTACTCCGCGCCTCTGCGTTAAATCACCTCCTTCACTCTCCTTTGGTGCGGCCATGCTGTACCAGGAATCCCGTGGTTCAGTGTGCTCTGTTTCATTCTGAATCCTTTGGCTGCGGCTTCGCTGCACCAAGTTCCTCTGTGGTTCAGGTTCTTCTTGCATGTTATGCTGTTGCGTGTGCTGGAAGATTTACGATTCTCTGCCCAAGGAGCTCATATCATGTTCGCTACTGCTTGCCTTACTTCTCTGCTGATGTTTGTTGGAGCGGCCGAGAACCGTTGGGAGTTGTCCAGCGCCGATACTCATGTCGTGGTCACCACGCAGGACGGCCAGCCCGCTATTGCGGCGTTGGGCGTGCCCGGCACGGATCATATCTGGGTGGACGAGACCATGCCGATTCCGTTGATGGCCACAGTCGCTGTGGACGGCGAGGAAATACCCACGCACTGGTCTTTCAAAGACGCTTCCCAGGATAAGGAGGCGGGCACGCTGACGCTCAGCTTTGATAACGCCGACCCGCCCATGACGCTGCACTCCTGCTGGCGGGCCTATCCCGGGCCGGGACCTGTCGAGCATTGGCTCGAAATCACCAACCACGCCAAGACGCCGGTGATGCTGACCCAGCAGGACAGCCTTTCACTGTTGCGTCTGACGCCCAAAGGTGCGGCGAACCTGTGGTGGGTGCAGCGCGGCGGCAGCAACGCGAGCACCGAAGGCGGTACGCACACGGACCCGCTCACGGCCGACCGTGACCTGGACCTGCGCAGCAACTGTGATGACGGTGCCAGCCCGGTGCCGTGGATGGCAGTGCAGGTGGCGGAAGAACGCGGGCTCTATGTCGGCTGGGAGTTCTCCGGGCTGGGCCGCATCCGCGCCACGGCCATCGACGGCGGAAAGATGGTCGGCATCCGCATCGGCAACATGCCCGAGTTCAAGACGGATATCGCGCCCGGTGAAACCTTCCTGGTGCCGCCGGCCTTTGTGGGCTGCTATGCAGGCGGCATTGATGACGGTGCCTATTCGCTGCACCAGTGGATGCTGGCCCATGTGCGGCCCACGCTTCCCGAAGATATCCCCGATCCGATACTTGCCTACAACCTCTATCTTGATGCGGGCGGGCCCAAGGCAAAAGAAAACGATGTGCTGCGCAGCGCGGCCTTCTGCGCCGACTTGGGCTTTGAGGCGTTCATGCCCGACGCCATGTGGTTTCCCGAATGCGGCGACTGGCGCTGGGACCCGGCACGTTTCCCCAAGGGCGTGACGCCCATTGAGGAATACGTCCATGGTAAGGGCATGAAACTGGCGCTCTGGTGCGCCTGGACGAACGGCGGCATTTCGGCCGACCCCGGCGCGCTCAGCGTGCGCGGTCCGGTCGGCCACCCGGACTGGTTCGGCGGCGACTTTAAGGAGCACTGGAAACCGGGCCCCTTCTACGGCGGCAGCATCTGCCTGGGTAGTCCCGAGGCCAAGGCCTGGGCCATCGAGAAGACCCAGTGGCTCGTGGGCAACCACAAACTCGACTACCTCAAGCACGACTGTGGTCCCATCGTGAACGCCTGCAACAAGAAGGAGCACCGCCACCACTACGGCGTGGATGCGAGCTATTGGGCCACCATGGGCTACTACGAGGTGCAGGAGAAACTGCGCGAAGCCTATCCGCGCGTGATACTGGAGAACTGCTCCGGCGGCGGCCACATCAAGGACTACGGCATCATGCGCCGCACGCATTACGTCGTGACCACTGACACGCTGTCCAACCTGCCCGATCGCCAGAGCATTTACGACTCGACCTTTGCCATGCCGCCGCTCATTCTGCAGGCCTACACGTACGAGCGCGAGTACAAGGTGCCCGGCGATGACCCCGGCTCGTTCCTGTGGCGCAGCGCCATGATGGGCGCGTGGCAGATCGACCCCACGAACACCCGCATCTGGACCGAAGAGGACCGCGACTGCGCCCGGCGCAACGTGCAGATCTACAAGGAATGGATACGTCCCATGCTCAAGGACGCGAAGGTGCACCACATCCTGCCGCGTCCCGACGGCAAGCGCTGGGACGGCATGTTCTACTGGAGCCCCTCGCTGAAGCGCGGCACGGTCTACATCTTCCGTCCCGATTCGCCAGATGCGACGCAGACGGTCCCACTCAAGGGCCTTGACGCCGCCACCACATACTGGGTTTGGAGTGAAGACGGGGCGGTCAGTGCCGCCACCCGAACCGGCGCCGAACTGATGGGCGCGGGCCTTGCTCTGAACCTGCCCGACCGTTACACCTGCGACTTGGTCTATGTGCAGGATGCGGCACTGGGCAAGCCCGACGGTCTGGAAGCGCCCGGTGCATTCAAACTCCTGGCGCCTGAAACCTCCGGTGACGCATTCCATACCTCCGCAAAACTGTCCTGGGAGCCGTCCGAACACGCGCGCAGCTACCGCGTGACCGTCGCCGTCGATGACAAATTCGCCAAGGTGGTCATCACAAAGACCGTGAACGGTACCACCTGCGACCTGCCAAAACTGTGTCCCGAAAGCATGCTGCACTACCGCGTGCAGGCCGTATCCTGGGGCGGGACACGCGATGCGGACAACGGGCCCGGCGGCTTTCTCACGCCCAAACTGGGCGAACTGCCCGGCGTCACCTTCGTTTCCGATTTGGACTGGGTCAAGTCCAACGCGGGCGCCAAGAACGAAGTTCACCGCGACACCAACTACGGCGGCGGCGAAATATCCGTGGGGGGAAAGACTTATCCGAAAGGATTGTGGACCCACGCTTACAACGACGCCACGCCGGCTGATGTGATCATCAATCTCGCGGGCAAGCCGTTCGCACGCTTCGTTGCCGATGCCGGTACGGAAGACAGCGCCGGGAGCGGATCGGTGCAGTTCCAAGTGTTGGTCGACGGCACCCTGCGCGCGGAAAGCCCCGTGATGACGCACGGCGCCGCGCACCACTTCGACGTCGACATCACCGGCGCAAAGGAAATCACGCTGCGCGTGCTCAACGGTGGCGACGGCTACCAGTGCGACCACGCCGCCTGGGCCGGCGCTCGGTTCCTGAAGCCTGACGCGGAGGATGTGGAGTTCTAAGCCTGTTCTATTAAGCAGCACCACTGGAGCGAGGTTGCACAATGGGCCAGAACAATAAGATCCAAAATGACGCGGAGTCAAGACGGCTTGAGTTGCTCTTGGGGCTCGCAACCAAGGCGGATGTGGTTGCCTGGGCAGACGATGTGATCATGCACCTTGAATCTCCCCCTTGCCTGATCTACGACGTGTCACTCGCGGGATGTAAGACCAACAAAGACCTTTTGTCCCTGCTTGGAGCGTTGGCTGGAGACGTGGACAAGGCGGAGCCGCACGCCGCAGCGTTCAGGCGGCTGTCGCAGTTCCTCCTTCACAATCTCGAAGTCGGCGCGCTGAGTGCCGATCAGGTTGCCGCCAAACTCCATCACGCCTATTACCGGACCGACCTATGTCTTCCCGAAGGCATTGTCCTAGAATGCGACAGGTTCGAAGACGAGTTCGACTGCGTCAGGCAAGGCATTCTTGAACGTGAGCCCATGGAGGAAGAACTGAAGCGTTTCTTGGTCGCCTGTTCATCCAGAGAGGCTTCCGGGCAGTCGGGTTGCTGACATCTTGAAACTGCCTGTTTGTGTCGAGCCTGCCAGTCGGGAGTTTGGCGTTCCTGGGAAAGACAGCGACTGAGCCGCAATGTGGACGCCTGACCCTGCCGCATTCAGCGGAGACGAAACACCGCACAAGAAGGAGGCTGGAAGCCTCCTCTACTGTAGACGCGGCATCTTGCCGCGTTCCGCCAGAGTCTGTATGGGTGATCCAGGTCTTCTCGCGTATACTTGCATTGTTGTCTTTCTTGAGGAAACGCCCCATGAAACATCGTCATCGCATCTTCGCCCTACTCCTCTGCGCAGTCCTCTTCTCCACCGTTTCCGTCTTCGCCTCGTCCGAACTCGACAACGGACTGCTCCACCTAACCTTTGACGCCGCCACCGGCCAACTCACTGCTTTCAAAGACCTGCGTAACGGCCACGAGTTCGTGGGTGCGCCGGGTGCTGAGGGCATTTGGAGAATAGACCTGCTACCCGGAGCCTCCAAAGCCTCCATCACTCCCGCTGACGCGAAGTCCTTTTTTGCTCACGCCAATACCGACACCCATGCAATCGACCTGGTCTGGTCCGATTTTGGTGACGACCCCAGTGCAACCCTTCGCGTTACCGCGACGGTTCGCTTGGTCGACAAAGAGCCTACAAGCCTTTGGAGAATCACCGTGGATGGTCTCGGCAGCGCCGTGCCCACGGCTGTCCGCTTTCCCCGCATCGCCAATATCGCCCCGCAGGAAAACGAAACCCTCGCCATGCCGGTATGGATGGGCGAGCGTACCACCCGCGCCCGCGAACTCCTGCATGGCGCGGGCCGTTTCGAGTGGGAGTATCCGGGCCTGCTGTCCATGCAGTGCCTCGCCCTCTACCGCGACAACGGTCCCGGCCTTTACGCCGCCTGTGACGACACGGGCGCCCGCGCAAAGCGCTTCGCCATTGTCGGCCAGCCGGAGAAGGCGCTTGGCTTTGAATTAACCCAGTTGCCCGAGAACGGTTCCGCTACGGCCGCCTCTTACACTTCCCCCTACAGCGTCATTCTCGGCAGCTTCGAGGGGGACTGGTTCACCGCGGCCGAACGGTATCGCGGCTGGGCGCTCCAGCAGTTCTGGGCGCAGCAATGCCGCCTGAAGACCGGCGGCGTGGCCGATTGGGTCGGCAAGACGGGCATGTGGATTTGGAACCGGGGCCGTTCCAACGGCGTGCTTGGTCCGGCGATCGCGCTGGGGGAGCGGGCACAGTTGCCGGTCAGCGTGTTCTGGCATTGGTGGCACGGTTGTCCCTACGACGTCGGTTTTCCGGAATACCTGCCGCCGCGCGAAGGTGCTGAACCATTTAGAAATGCTCTGGGCGACGCCCAGGCCAAAGGTGTACACGCACTGGTCTACATGAACCAGCGCCTCTGGGGCATGACCACCAAGAGCTGGACGGACGAGAACGCCGAACGCTTCGCTGTCAAGGACCCGGCGGGCAAGGTGCACCCCGAAGTCTACAACACCTTCACCAAGTCCCCCTGTGCGTCCATGTGCATGGGCACCGATTTCTGGCGCAACAATTATGCCGGCTTGGCCGAACAGGCCGTCAAGGGCCTCGGCGTAGATGGCATCTACATGGACCAGGCCTGTTCCAGTCTCGCCTGCTATGACCCCGCCCATGGCCACCCGCTCGGCGGCGGCTCTTACTGGATGGGCGGGTTCAAGCTGTTGCAGGCCGACATCCGCGAACGGACCAAGGCGGCCCGGCAAGTCGTGCTGGCGGGGGAGGGGTGCGGCGAGGCGTGGCTGCCCTACCTCGATCTCATGCTCAGTCTGCAGGTGAGCATGGAACGCTATGCCCAGCCGGGTGCATGGGAGCCCATCCCGTTCTTCCACGCCGTCTACCACGGCTACGGCACTTTCTACGGCAACTACTCCTCGCTCACGATGCCGCCCTACGACGACCTTTGGCCGGCCGAGACTGCGCCCAAAGAGCCGATGAAACTGCTCGACCGCAAGTTCTCCACACAATTCCGGCTCGAACAGGCCCGCGCCTTCGTTTGGGGGCAGCAGCCCACCATTGCCAACTTCCGACCGTCCCAGTTCGATGACCGAGCCGAGGAACTGGACTTCGCATTGCGTCTCGCGCGGCTTCGCATGCAGGCGCTGCCGTACCTGCAGCAGGGCACCATGCTGCGTCCCCCCGCCACCGGTTTGCCCGATGAACCCCTTGATATATCGCGCCTGTCCATCTACGCGGGCCAGCGGGAACCACTCAAGCAATACCAGAAATCCTGCCCGCCCGTGCTCGCCAGCGCATGGCGCGCCCCGGACGGGGCGGTGGCCCTGGTGCTGGTCAATGTAACGGACAAACCCCAACACTTCACGCTAAGTCTGGACCGTGCCGCTTATTGTATCGGCGACAAGAGCCGCTGCTCCGTCCGCAAAGCGGACGGCACCACGCCTGCCGAAGGTTTTCAGGCTGATTCAGACCTGCTAAAGTCTGAGCTTCCGGTCATGGATGCGTGCATCTACGAGTTTTCCCCACCGCAGAATTGATATCGGACCAGTTTGGGTGTAACCTTTCCCACTCGTCGCCAGTCGCATCTATACTCAGGAGTTTCAGTATGGCCACAGATGCAGTTCAACCCCTTCCCAACTTGGACCCGCTTGCGGACCGCGTCGTGTCGGTCGACGTGTTGCGCGGCTTTGACATGTTCTGGATTGTCGGCGGCGGCACCATCGTCAGGACGCTCGACAAGTTCTCGGGAAACCGCATCCTCGATGTCTTTGCCACCCAACTCAAGCACTGTGACTGGCGCGGGCTCCGCTTTGAGGACCTTATTTTTCCGCTGTTCCTGTTCCTGCTCGGCATGGCCATCGTTTTTTCCGTCGGCCGGATAGTGGAGCGCGAGGGGAAGGCAGGCGCCTACCGGCGCATCGTCAAGCGCTTTGCGCTCATGTTCCTGCTTGGCATCATTTATTCTGGGGGCCTGGCGCGGGGCCTGGAGCTCCGGCCGCTGGAGCCTGCAGGGCCGCGTGACGCTGGCCGCACCCGGGGCGGCCTGGGGCGCGGTGCGCCTGCCCATGCCGGGCACGGTC
>CAIJOU010000141.1 GCA_903822375.1 Candidatus Hydrogenedentota bacterium | reverse complement strand
GGGGGCGAACAACCTGTTGGCGCGCGTTTCGCGCCTGTTCGCCCCCTCCGGGGACGGGTGGCAACTCCTTATTGACCCACGGGTTCCCTTCGGTCACCCGGGGCCACTGTTGTGCGCCCTCGAAGGGGGCAAGACACACAGATGGGAAAACTGGCGGTCTCCGGGCAACCCGCCTCACCGAACAAAAAAAGAACCGGCGGGACGTCCAGGACGTCCCGCCGGAAAAAGCTGCGGAAGAAAGCTGGCTTACATGCTGGTCAGAATGCCGGCAATTTCGGCCATCGGACGGTTGGCGGGGGCCTGACCGTTCACGCTGTTGTCGTACTTCAGGAACTCAACGTGACCGTCCATGTACAGCACATTCGCACCGCCGGGGATGTGGTTGTAGGCCTGCGGGTTGGTCGCAAGCTGGTCAAACATCACAAATACCGAACTCTGGGCGACGTTGGCGCTGCCGGCATTGTTGATGTCGGTGATGAGGAAGCGCTCAATGCCTTCACGCAGACGGTAGATGGTGGAACCGCCGCCATTGCCTTCACCGGCGGCAGTCGGAACGTCCTGGTCCGCCTTCGGGTAGGTGCCTGTGGCGGTGTTCGCGACATACGGCAGAAGGGCTTGGACATCGATGAGGAACGTGAGCACATCGCCAAACTGAACCGGCCCCATGGCATCCGCTGTTACCTTGCTGGTATCGACGCCAAGCGTCCCCAGCAGGCTGAAGAAGGGCATGGAGTTGACCGCAACGACGAGCTTCGCATTGTCCATCACCCAGCCGAAGTATTCATAGCTGTTGTCAATGCCGCGACCGCATTCCCCGCCGTTCTTTGCGCTGTAGCCAAAGCACCACTGGCCGTTGTTCTTGCCCTTGGCAATGGCTTCGCTGAGCCCCGCCTTGGACGGGCAGAAAGCAATCATCGGGTCGGTCATGTATTCAGGATAAAGGGCGAAGACGTTCGGGCCAACGTCGATGGCGCCGTGGACTGCGTTGTCCAGCCCCATCCAGGCACCGATTTGCATGGTCGGGAAGCTGCCTTTGGCTTCGTTCGAATACATCTTGAGAACAAGGCCCCACTGCTTCAGATTGTTCTGGCAGGAGGACCGGCGTGCGGCTTCGCGGGCGCGGGCAAGGGCCGGCAGCAGGATGGCTGCCAAAATGCCGATGATCGCGATCACCACGAGCAGTTCGATGAGGGTGAACCCACGTCTCTTCATTACTTTCATTCCTTTTATACCCACTCTCACCGTACTGCCGCCTAACCTTGGCGCAACCCGGTCGGGCATCTGGGTAATCGATGACACCGTTGACACTTTTATACCAAATACCCGCCATGTGCGTCAAAAATTCCGATTTCATCAAGGCCCGTCGCGGGACTATCCGGGCACAACGCTTTATTATAGCGGGGTGCCGTCCGGATGTCAAGGGATGTTCCAAAGGCCGACTTGACGGCAATCTTCCCAAGGTCGTATCATCCAGTACAAGACATCGGTTACCCAATCGGATGTTCTAAAGGTCCCGCTCAGGGGTGCATTGGGCGACACAAGCCCAGGGAGCGACTGCAGGATGTTGAACAACGGCAAGACGCACTGGACCATACACGATATTGCGCGCGAGACGGGGGTATCGGCAAAGACGGTCAGCCGTGTGCTCAACCACAAACACGGTGTGGGACCCGAGGTGCGCGCGCGCATTCTTCGGTTGATGGAGGAGGTGGGCTATCAGCCGCACATCGGCGCCCGGTCGCTGCGCAGCCACCAGAACGCGTGCATCGGGGTAGCCCTGCCATCACCACCCGAAGAGGTGCCGTTCAGTCAGGGCTTCCTTCTGTGGATGTTCACGTATCTGTATGACACGTTTGGCTCCCGGGGCGAGTTTCTCGGTTTTGACCTGAATCCCTCCGGTACGGGGGAAAACTACGACTACGGGCGGGGAATCTGGCAGCAGCTTTTCAAAGCCTGCGTGATCGCCGGACCGATGCGGACGGAAGACCGCGTGCTTGCGCGCATTCATGAGAGCGGCATTCCCTATCTGGCTCTGGGGCGGCTTGACAGCCTGCCCGAATGCAGTTGCGCCACGGTGGACTATGAGGAGGGGGCCCGGATGAGCGTGGAGTTTCTGATCAATCGCGGGCACCGCCGCATCGCCATGCTTGGCGGTTTTGCCGGGTTTCAGCCCGGCTTGGAACGCATGCGCGGTTACCTCCGGGCGCTGGAAGACGCCGGCATCCCCTTTGACCCGGCGCTGACCCGCTTTGTCGGCTTTGAGACCGGGGGCGTTGCCACCGGGGTCCGGGAGTTGCTGGCCGACCCCACGGTTACGGCCCTGGTGGACGCGAGCGGCGCCGAGAACGGTTGGGCTCTGCATGAGGGGGCGGGGCGCGCCGGACGCATCATCGGTCGTGACTTTGACCTGGTCGCCTGGACCTATGTGAACAATGCGGTCGTGGCGCATGAGGCGGCGGCCCATCTGTGGCTGCCGGCGCGCGAGGCGGCCGCCCAGGGAATCGGGCAACTCGCTGAATGGCTCGCGGGCCGCCGGT
>CAIJOU010000140.1 GCA_903822375.1 Candidatus Hydrogenedentota bacterium | reverse complement strand
CGGCGAGTTGGGGGCAAAACGGGCGGGAGTTATGGGAGGAATGGGAGCGAACGGCTACTCCTGGCAGTCTCGGGAGGGTTGCGGGGCGCTGTCCCCAAAGAGTTCCGCAGCGACCCGCGTTGCGGGGAAGTCCTCGGGTGCGTTGTAGTAGCTGTATCTTCTGAACGCGACGTGACCGTCGGCGTAAAGGACATTCGAACCTGCGGGTACATGGTTGGTGTCGCCGGGGACGGTGCCGGTGCGATCCCAGACGGTGGGCACGTGCGAGAGATAGGTCGCGGCCGCGGCCGGGCCGTTCTGCCTGGCCGGCGTGTCGGGCGGGGGCGTGTCGTCCATCTCTGTGGCGGGCACCTCAATGTCGGCGACGCCGTACCAGCCGTCCGGGAGTGCGCCGCGTGCATCTGCAAGTGCCCGGGCCTGTTCGTCACGCAACAGTTCGTAGCCGGTGTAGACGTAGAAGAGGGACGTCACGCAGTCCGGATGAAACGAACCAATTTGCGCGCCGGGGTGTTCGAAATTATCTCTGAGCGCAAACACTCCGGGGCGATTGTACGGGCTGCTGGGACAGGCCAGAATGGCCGGTTCGGTGAGGTACTCGGGGTAGACGAACGCCATGTCGACCATCCAGTTTCCCGGCACGCCGCTCGCGGGCGGGTAAAGCCCCCGCGACTCATTGGTGTACATCCTGAAGACGAGTCCCATCTGCTTGAGGTTGTTCTGGCAGGAGGACCGGCGGGCACTCTCGCGGCTGCGCGCCAGCGCGGGCAGGAAGACCACGGCGAGCACGCCCAAAACGCCGATTACAACCAGTAACTCCCAAAGTCGCATGTTGCGCATGATTTCATCCTCCCTTCACGTCTGTATCAGGGCGAGGGGCTGACCGCTCCGCCAGCGCAGCGCGAGTGCGATGGCGGCGCCCAGCAACACCCATCCCGCAACGGCGGCAGGCGGCAAGCCCGCCGCGTTTAGGGCGGACGCCAGCAGCACAAAGGCGACGGCCGTGTTGGCCTGCGTGATCCGGGTGAAACGGCGCCAGAGGCGGCGTGTGGCCAATAGGCCGAACAGCACGGCGACGAGCCGCAGGACGATGCGCAGCAGCGTTGCGAGGTGCGCGTCGTAGACGCGCAGGGACAGTCTTAGGACGGTGTCTTTCGGCACGAGGACGCGCTCGAAACAGTGCGACTCGCCGACGCGCGGCAGTTCGAGGCGCACCGGTTGGATGCCCTCCACCGCCGTGGCAGCGGCGGTTACCGCCTGTTGCGGCGTCTTTGGCAGGGGCATTTTCTCCATGCCCTCTCGAAGACGGCGAAGTGTTTCCACAGGCGTGCCCGGCGAGGCAACCGACGCAACGCCCTGTTTCAGCATGACCGGCGCGGAGGAAACTGTCGCCGTGGGCGACAACCGATCCACCGGCGTGAACTCGCCCGCGGTGCGGAATACGCGCTGTGACGCGGGCAGCAGGATCTCCCACGCGACCCGGTTCGCGGCGATGTCGGTTTTTGGGGTCTCGAAGGAAAGCGCGCCCGTCCAGGCGCTCGATGCGGGCAGATGACGCAGGTAGCAGAGTTCGACCAGAAAGCTGTCCACGCGGCGGCCGGCCTCGTTGGACTTGGACAGAGGGATGAGCATTTCGCCCGGCGGGCTGTCGGCGCTTTCGCGCGCAGGCCGCACTTCGCGGCCGGACACAGTGGCCCCCCATACCTCCACGTCGGGGCCAAGATTCACCCGCAGGAATTTCTTGAGGTTGTTTCGCACGGTCCACGTGGCCCGGGTGAGCATGAGCCCCTGTTCGGTGACCACCGACTCGTAGCGGGCCTGGTCGATTCCCGCCACAAGCACGGGCACCTCTTCCAGGCGGCGCAGTTCGAGGACGGGCAACGCCGCCTCTCCATCGAGCACAAAAGCGTGAAGAATGGGGTCGACTGACTGCATGCGCAGCGCTGCGGGCAACTCGTTGGCGTCGATACGGCGCACGCCCGCTGGCAGGGTGTCGGCCTTCGTCTCCACGGGACCGCGCGTGGCCACGGCCAGGAAGGCGGACTGTCGTTCCATATCCAGCACGTCGAGGGGCGGCAACGCCACTGACGCCGCCGACTCGACGATGGGGCATTCGTAGGACAGTGTCAACTCGTAATGATCCTTGACCGCGTGGTTTACCGCAACGGAAACGGCCTGGGCATCCGCCTCCTCGCGGGTGGACCATTCCGCGCCGGTACCCTCCAGTTGCGTCACCCGGACCTCGGCCGGAAGGCGCAGCGCAAACTGAGTTGTTTCGCCGCGCAGCAGGTCGAATTGCAGCAGGGACCGCGAGGCAATAAGCCGTTCCGAGACCGTGGCCAGCGTGGACTGGCGGCAGGCGATGCGCGGCGGTTCTTTGGGGGGAAGCGCCTTCGCTGGGAGCCGCCAACTTACATCGATTTTGTCGCCGCCCCGTAAGACAAGGTCGGCAGACATCCCGCCGTCCATGGGTTGGGTACTGATGTCCGCCGCGGCCGGAGCACTCACCACGGCGCCGGCAACGCCGAGCCGCAGCGTCATGCGCGATACGCTGCTGTGCGCGCAGGGGAATCCAAAGGAGGCAACGCCCTCTTTGGTTTCGAGCGGCACGTGAAACACGACCTTGAGCACATGGGCGCCGGGATGGTCGAGCAAAAGCACGAATTGGTCCTTCTCGACGGAAAGGAAGGACGGCTTGTCGTCGAGCAAAGCCGACTCCAGTGCCGCCTCGGCGCCGAGCAGGGGAATCTTGTTCCAGCCTTCTGCCCACACATGCACGTGATACTCCGCCTCGATTCGGACCGCGTTCGGCGTGGTGGCGTCGGCCAGGAAGACGGCGCTGTTGAGGCTCCAGGGAACGGGCGGCGGTGCGATGGGCGGCGGCGGGGGTGGCTGGAGTTGTTGGAGCAGCGCCTTGAAATCGGACCAGTTGACCTGGAGGTTTGCTGAGGGCAAATCAGGAATGGTGACCGCCGTCTGCTGTGCCTGCACGCCGGCCGCGAGGACCAGAATCAACCCCATACAAAGGCGTTTCATGTTGTCTTCTCCGCGTTTGCCGTCCGCCCTGCTGCGAACGGCTTTACGGAGTACTACGCGCGAAACGCGGAAAAGTTCATTTTTCCGAAGGGAGACCGCCGAACTGTTTCTCCACTGAGGGCAGCGCGGGGAATAGACTGCCCATGCGGAGGAATTCGACATGGCCGTCCAGATAAAGGACGTTTATACCTTTGGGGGTATGGGGGGAGGTTGAGGGATTGTCGCACATGACCGGAATGAGGCTTTGCTCTTTGGCCGCCTCGGCGGGATTATTCTTGTCCTCCACGAGCTTCAATTCCACCCCGTCACGCAACCAGTAGATCGTATTATCGCCGAAATTCAGATTCTCGCCGGGTGTTGGGTGGGGCAGGGCCAGTAAACGCTGGAAATATTTCTCGTCGCGGAGTGCCCAACCCAGGTAGACGTATTGGCTCGCGACCAGGCGCTGTGCCCGGTCCCAGTCCGGCGGGTTTTGGGCCAGCACATCTTTCAATGTTTTCAGCCCGTTGGACTTTGGCGAAGTGGGGCAGAAGAGCACGGCCGGGTCGGTCAGGTATTCGGGATAAACGGCGCGCAGGTCCAGCGTCCAGACACCATCCACGGAAACCAGAGGCGGGTAGCACCCGCCATTATCATTGGCGTACATTTTGAGGACCAGGCCCAACTGCTTGAGATTGTTCTGGCAGGAGGAACGCCGGGCTGCTTCGCGGGAGCGCGCCAATGCGGGCAGGAATATGGCGGCCACGGTGACCAGCACGCAGCAGACGACGGCCCATTCCGCAAAGCGCCGGCGGAAGGTGAATCGCGGTCGGGCCTGTTCTTCGGCTTCGGCGGTCCGTATGCTGCGGAGCGTGCGGTCAGCAAGCCCGGCAGGGGGTAGGGCGTCGGGCAGGGCGTCCAGCACGGTCAGAGCGGCATGCTCGGCTTCGAGCGCGGCGCGGCAGGCGGCGCACGAAGCCATATGGGCGTCGATGCGCCGGACCTCCTGTTCGGACAGGAGTCCCAGTGCATGTCCGCGCAGCAGCGGCTGAACCGCCCGGCATTCTGTGGATGGGTCTGTCATGGCCAGATATCCCGCACGGCCTGCATCAGGTAATGCACGGCCTTGTTCATGCGCGACTTCACGGTGCCCACGGGCACCTGAAGACTGCGCGCGATTTCATCATAGGGCATGCCATCGTAGCGCGCCATCAGGAACACCGCCTTTTGCTTGCCGGGCAGTTCGTCCAGCGCCCGTTCAAGGCGCGCCGTTGCCTCGGCCCGGCGTGCGGCCTGCGCGGGGTCAGCGTGCCCGTCCGCCGCACGGTCGAGCGGCGCGGGACCGTCCGCGTCCTGTCCCGCGGGCGCGTCGAGCGACATCTGCGGATGCCTGCGGCGGCTGCGCAGGCGGTCCCGGCACAGGTTGGTGGCTATCTGGTACAGCCACGGCCGAAAGGGCGCACCGTGACGGTAGCGGCTCCTGTGCTGATAAACCCGCAGGAAGGTTTCCTGAAAGGCGTCCTCGGCGTCGGCGCTGTTGCCCAGCATCCGGCGCAGATAGCCGTAGAGGGGCGACTCATAACGCCGGACGAGCACGGCAAAGGCGTCTTCGTCGCCGCATGCGGCGCGCCGCATCAGTTCCTCGTCGGTATGTTCCACTGGACTATACGCCACGGTGGCTCCCCGGGTTCATTTGCATGGCTCGGAACCTTATTGTATACCAGCTGTCGGGCGGGAGAAACCGGAACGGGGGATTCTTTGTCTGTTATGATTAGGTCGTCCTGGTTTGGGCCGTTTTTCAACGCATCTTTGGGAGTTGATTATGTCTTCTGACAAGTCCTTCTTTCGGCGTCACAAGTTCCTCTCCACTGTGGGGATTCTGTTTGTCGTGCTGGTGGTGTTTCTGGCGGGATTCCTGGTTTGGCGGATGCGGGGGCCGTACCGGTCGTACCGGGTTGATTTTGTGAACACGGGCACGGGCGCGCCGGGCGTGCTGGAGGTGGGCGTGGCCAAGCGCGACATCACGCCCAACCTGGCGCTGTATGACATCTTCAATGATGTGGACAAGGACAACAAGTACCGGCCGAGCACGGGGCTGTTGAGCCATATCGAGGCGGCGAAGGGGCCGGACACATTTGAGGATCGGAACGGCAACCGCAAGTTTGACCCGGTGTGGATGGCGGGGTTTGGCAACGATCGGCCGGCGAAGGGCGTGCATGACCCGCTCTGGGCGCGCGCCATCGCCTTCCGCAACAACGGCGTGACGGTGGCGATGGTGACGCTGGACGCCATCGGAATGTTCCACGAGAAGACGATCGACATCCGCCAGCGCATTAGCCCGGCGCTGAAGGTGGACCATGTGATCGTGGCGTGCCTGCACAACCATGAGACGCCGGACACCATGGGCAATTGGAGCGGGCTGGTGCCGACGCCGTGGAGTTTCGACTACGCGAACATGGAGCGCATCATGAACGCCTGCAAGGTAGCCTTCGTGGTGGCGGTCCAGAAACTGGAGCCCGCTGAAATGTGCGGCACCACCTACGAGCTGAATCCGGAGGGCTTTGTCACCGACACGCGCACGCCCATCGTCATCGACACCAAGCTTAACTGCGTCCGT
>CAIJOU010000139.1 GCA_903822375.1 Candidatus Hydrogenedentota bacterium | reverse complement strand
GCTGCCCCCGTTTCGACGGTGAAGGCGCGGGCCTTGGGGCATTGAGGGAGGGAGACATGCAACCCCTGCGCAAGCCCAAGGTTCAGACACAGGCCCCGGCCGCCGATCCGGCCCGACTCTTCATCGGCGTGTTCCCCTGCGGCATCTCGTATGCCGACCGGCAGATCGAGGAAGACGGCGACTATGCCAAGGTGGGCAGCATTACGGGCCTCGTGTACGCGCTGGGCGTGGTGGTAATATGGCTGGCACCCGAAACCAAGGGAAAGGCCCTTCAGCTTTAGTCAATTACGACCCGCGTCCTCATTGTGGCTGGCATGCGAAACGTCAGCGTGAAGGTCCCTTTCCGCAACGGGCGGTGCACGAAGTTCCTATCGCTTCAAGTTTTCTGTCTGTACACCGCATGAAGTTCTGTTTGATGGGCATTCTCAAGCCCCAATTGCCCCTGTAAACCGTGGCGCCGACCGAGATTCAGGCATGGATAAGAGAAGTCGGGGGGGTGGGTCTTTTGCCAACCGATTTCAAGCGGGTCACCGGAAAGAGAGGCCTTTTAACTGTATGTGTGGAGCATCCTGATTGGAGGAACGATGGATGGGTTTACCTTTCGGGAGTGTTCTGCTATAATCCCGCGGTTTTAGAGATAGCATATTGAGTGCCCGACAATTCAATCGATAAAGGAAAGGGATAAACGTGGCCATTAAGTACTATTGTCCGAAGTGCCACAAGCGGTTCGTGGAATGGGGAGCGAAAAGGTCAAGCTTCAAGTGCCCCAACCCGGACTGTAATCAGGAAGAACTGAAACTCATGGACTCGGCCGTGCTCATTGAGGCGGTCGAAAAGCCCAAGCTCAAGCGGGTTAAGCGCAAAAAGACACCGCCCGTGCCGCTCGGCGAAGATTTTGACGTTGACGAGGGCATGGTGGTCATGCCCCTTGAAGATGAAGACTTCGAGGATGTCGAGTCGGAAGAGGAGGAGGCCGAGATCGAGGAGGTCGAAGAGGTCGAGGAAGTCATCGACGGCGTGGACGAATTTGCCGTTGTCGAGGACATCGTGGGCGTCGAGGACGTGGATGTGGACGATGCCATCAGCGAGGATATTGAGGAGTTCGACGGGGAAGAAATGCCGATGGAGGAGGAGATTTAGTAGCCGCCTGGGCGGGCAAATCGCCAGAATAAAACCGCCGCACGGCATCCCGGACTTTCCGGGGTTCCGTGCGGCGTTGCGTTTTTGAAGTTGCTGCGGCGCCGCTTACAGGGTCATTTGGCCGCTGGGCTCTTCGGGGCGAGCCCGGGCGGCACCGGACCAGCAGCTTTGCGGGCTTCCGCCTCAGTGGAGGTCACCAGTATCTTGTCAAACTGAAGAGAGAACTTCAGCGCCGGAACGGCCGTCCTGAATTCCTCACGCAGCAGGGTGGACAGCGTGGCGTCCTTGGGGATGGTAAGCGTCAGTTTGCGCTGCGCTTCCGGGACCTTCTGCGCTTCCGGGTCCACGGCAAGCTCCACCTGCGCCCGGTCGGCAAGATCCTTGAGGGCGGTAAGCGCGTCCTGATCCTTGAAATCAACCGGGGTGCCCGCCAGGGGGGCGGTCAGCTTCTTGTTGAATTCTGCGGAGATTTCCTCGGCAACCATTACATCGCCGCCACCGGCGCTTTCGGGTCCGGCCACCATGTCGGGGTGCGCATTGGCCGGATTTCCAGATTCTATTTTGGTCACGAGCCTGCGTGGGATTTTCATCACCGGCTGCCCCGCGGCATATTCGACTTCAACCATGCCCGGTGTGACGCGCAGTACCTTAACGCCCCGCAACCTCTTTCCGCTCTTTAGATACACGGTGTCACCCTCAATCTTGAAGGTGGACGACGTGTCCTTTCCAGACGCCGTGGGGGCCTTCTCATCCCCTTTTTCCCCGTCCTTTACCTCACCTTTGTCATCTTTCGCCGCAGAGGCACCCTCTTTCAGCGCCCCTCCCTTCAGGAGATGCGCTTTGGGGGCCGCGTTTTTGTCCGAATCTGCGGGGCTGGCGATCCCGCCCGAAGTCTGGGCAACCCCTGCAACGCACAGCATCAAGGCAACCACTACACAGACAAGACCGTGATTCACGCTCATCGATTGTCTCCCTCGCTTGTCGTGACACTGCCTGCATTCTAGAACCCTTTCCGGAACATTTCAACTTTATCCCAAGCGTGCCGGCGCGAACATCATTGACAACTAATGCGGGTGAATGGACTTGGCTGCCAAAATCTGGCCACTGTGCATGTATTTGCATGATATCGGAGGCTTGAATAGCCTCTTCCAGCGCCAAGTTGCCTACACCGGTAAACTGTTGACATGAATGACGGGATTGCTTGGAATAGTGTATAATAAAGCCGTGTTATAAACTGGTTTGTGGGAATCTACCGCTCAGATGAGAATAATTGAATTCAAGGAGGAATATCTGTCCCAGGCGGCCCAAGGGCATCCTGATAACTGAGGGAGATTTTGGGTACGGCGGGCGAGGGAGATGCGGTCCATCGGGAGTCTTGTCAATAAATCAGCAAGGGGACATTCTGATGTTTTTTGCCGGTCAGAAAGCTTTTGGACTATATATAGAAGCTTTGTGGGACGAACAATCGGGGAATTGCGGAATAAAGTGTTGACAGATTCTCATATTTATGATACTCTTCCGTTTGATGAAGATGATATTTGACCTCGGACCCAAGGGTACGAAGTCCAAAGAAAGTCAGGCGTAACGTATTGCACGGGAATAGTATTATGACATTCTGTGCGATGTTTTTGAACCTGATGGAGCACGAAATCGTTGGGTTTTTCAAGGCCTAAGAAAGCAATTGGTCTGGACATCGGAACGCATTCCGTCAAGGCAGTGTTCATGTCGCGTTACGGAGGGCGTCTGCGTGTCGAAAGCGTCAACCACATCCATTTGGACCGCAGTTTAGTCAACAATGATCCTGTCGGCGCGCAGGCATTGGCAACCCGAGAGGCCGTGCGGACGATGCCTGTGGGCCAATGTCTTGTGGTGGCCGCACTCGCAGGCCAGACTGTGGTAGTCCGTTACCCACGTCTTGCAAACACCCAAAGGGATCAATTGGAAAACGCGGTCTCCCGAGAGGCGGCACACAATATCCCTTATGACCTTAACGATGTGTTTCTTGACTGGTCGGTGTTGGATGAGTGCAGGGAAGACAGTAAGTCCAAGCGGGAGGACAACCGGTCCAGAAAAGAAGAAAGCCGTCAGGTAAACCAGCTCAAAGTGCTGCTTGTGGCGGCGAAGCACGAGGTAATTGATGCGCGCATGCAGGTGCTGAGCGCGGCGGAGGTGCCGTGCGGCATACTGGGCGTCGATTCGCTGGCGCTGTCCGATGCGGCGGAGGCCTGCGACTTTCTGCGTGTCGGTGAGACGGTGGCGATTGTGAACATCGGCCTGACCGCCGCATGCGTGCATTTCATTAAGGATGGCGTCTCGAATTTCATCCGTGAGGTGAACTGGGGCGCCCGGGAGATGATCCAGGCGATTGCCAAGGACCGGCGGTGCAGTTACGAGGATGCCGTGCGCCTGTTGGAGGAATTTCAATACACCGCGACCGCGCTTCCCGTGGCCACGGGGGTGGACGACGACATTCCCATGGCCCAGGAAATCCCCATGAGCACGCCGGCGAAGGGACCGAGCGTCTCCTCGCTTCTGGACCCGCTTGACGACGAGGCCTTTGAGATTCCGGTCGGCGCACCGGCCGGCCGCCGGCAGCCCGATCTGTCATCGGGAGCGGACCCGTTTACTACGTCGGGAGGGGGGCAATTTCGGGACCTTGCGGATGTGCTGGGACCGTCGGTGACGCGCATGGCCACAGAATTCCGCCGTTCTTTCGACTTCTACGAGCATCAGCTCTACGAGCAGCCGGTGACGCGAATCATCCTGACCGGCGGCGTGGCCACGATGGGCCTTGTTCGCGAGGCGCTTCAGTATGAGCTGGGCGTGGAAGACATTGAAATTGCACGTCCCGACGAGAGTGCATTGCTGCTGGGCGATGCCAATTCGGTTGCTGATCTACTGGAACAGCCGGCGCAGTTCATGGTGGCCATCGGCCTCGCGGCGCGCGGCATGGCCGACATTTCCGGATAGGGCGTACAAGCATGATACGAATCAACCTGCTGCCCCATCATCTGAGACCGATTCAGCGGACCCCCGTGCCGTATATCCTGAGCGTGGCCGTGCTGGCCGCCATTCTTGCTTTCATGGCGACCTGGTACATGGGTGTACGGGCCGAATACAACGGCGTTGACAAGAAATACGCCTCTGCGAGCAAAGAACTGAGCGGCCTTGCCCCGGTGGTGGAGGAGTACAACGGCCTGGTGAGCGAGAAACTCAAGCTGCAGGAGAAGGTTGAGACCATCCGGCCCATCCTGCAGGACCGCCTGCTTTGGTCGCAGTGGCTGCATCAGCTGGCCAAACTGACACCCGAGAACATTTGGTACAAGCGCATCAGGACCATAACGCGCAAGGTGCAGATGGAGCAGACCAAGATCGGCAAGAACGGCCAGCCCGAGCGCGACCCGGCAACAGGGCGTCCCATCATTGAAAAAGTGCCTGTCGACAGGCAGTTCCTTGAGGTTTCCGGCTATGCCGTGGAAGACGAAAGCGGCCGGAGCAGCACATCAGCGCTGGCTGAATCCACGCGCAATGACGAAGAGTTTAGCAGGAAATTCACCATGTCGAGCCCGCGCATTGAGGACACCGACTTTGAAGGGTATTCAGTGCGCGCGTTCACATTTGAGTACGAGGTGTTGAGAGGCTGATTTGTCCGGGCGCGGCGCATTTTCGGCGCGCCGCCGGAACGAGAGGCAGACTGATGCTGGACATGTTAAAAGGCAAGGTGACCAAGCAGGACTGGGTCTATGTTGGCTCGATCATAGCTGTCACCGTAATTCTTGCCGCCGCCTTGTACTACTTCCTGATCCTCGCGGAGCAGAATAAGACAGCCGCGCGCAAGGTGCAGTTGGACGGCATCTCCAAGGAACTGGAGAGCGCGCTTAAGATCAAGGCGAACATCTCATCGCTGCGGGACGAGAAGGTCCTGATGGCACAGCTTTTTGACGATTTCCAGAAGCGCCTGCCTGAGGAGCGCGAAATCCCGAATCTGCTGCAGCGCTTCGAGAAAATGGGCGGCGAGATCGGGTTGCGGCTGGAAATGGTGCCCGGTGACACCAAGGCAGACGGACGGATAGAGACGATCCCCTTCAGGGTAAAGGCGAAGGGGCCGTTCCATCAGGTGGTGGCGTTCATCAACCTGCTTGAAAGCGACGAACGCTACCTCAAGGTGTCGGACATCGACATTGGCGAGGAAAAAGTGGGCGTCTCCGAGGCTAATTTCGTGCTTAGCACCTTCCGGTTCCTGCCTGACAAAGAGGGCGACGCCGGAGGCACCAAGGACGCGAACCAGCAAAATACGGCTCGGAACCCTGGGAAGAGTGCGGCGAATGGACCAGCAAAATAAAAAGCAAATCATCATAATGGCCGTTCTTGGCGCCGTGCTGGTGCTGGTGCTCGCCTACCAGTTCGGCATGTTTAGCGGCGCCGCGGCACCGCCCGCCAATCCGGTTCCCAACGCCGCCGCGGCACCCGCCGGCGCCGGTGCCCCATTCCCCGGCGGCGCCGCCGCCGCTCCGGACGGCACCGCGCAGCCGCTCACCCTTGCGCACACCGACGTGGACGTTCGGGCGTTACTGGCCAGCCTCAAACAGGAACCCATCAATTACAAGGAAGTCCGCATCCAGCGTGATCCAATGAAACCCCTGGTCGGAAAAATCACCGACCGCAAGGGAGGCAAGGGCATCACCGACAACGACACCGCTTCGGAAGCCGTTCCCCCCGCGAACGGCCTCCCCCCGCCGCCCGATGCAAAACAGCAGAAGATTATGAGTGTGCAGGGTCGGCGCATCACCGCCATTGTCTGGGATGCGCACGCACCCGTTGCTGTTGTGGACGATGAAATTGTCTCCGTGGGATACACCTACCCCGACGGGGTCCAAGTGCACGCCATCGAACCCTCCCGCGTCGTCTTCAAGGTCGATGAGTCACTTGTCACCGTTGAAATGAAGGAAAAGTGAACCATGCCTCAGTCTTGCCACAGGTGCATTGCGTTGGCCGCGATGTTCGGTTTGGCGCTGGCCGCATTCACGGTGCATTCCGGAATAGCGACAGCCCAAACCAACGGTGCGGACCGTGCCACTGAACTGACCCGGCAATTACAGGACGTGGCCGGAAGCGGCAGTGCGTCCGCAACCGCTTCGGACGAGGGCCGCAGGGACCTGCTGCGGGAAACCCTGACCGCAGTGGCATACCCCCGTTCAGAAGGGGCTTCGGACACCAATCAGGCACCCTCACTCATGGCAGGTGTCGGGGAGACCAGCGCGGCGCTTGGGGATGCCGACAATCCGCTACCAAAGATATCCGTTGAGCCAATCCGTGACAAATCGAACCCGCCCGCGG
>CAIJOU010000138.1 GCA_903822375.1 Candidatus Hydrogenedentota bacterium | reverse complement strand
GCCGCCCCTGTTTGGGCTTCAGGGCAGCGTGGTTAGCGTCACCATCGGCCAGATTGCCAGGAGCGTGTTCATCTATCTCGGCATCCCCTTCATCGCCGGAATGATTACCCGGCTCGTCCTGGTGAAGGCAAGGGGAAAGGAATGGTATCACCAGAAATTCATTCCCAAGATCAGTCCCATCACGCTCGTGGCCCTGCTCTTTACCATCTTCGTCATGTTCAGCCTGAAGGGAAATCTCATTGTCCAGATTCCGATGGATGTGGTCCGTATTGCCATCCCGTTGCTGATCTACTTCGTCGTGATGTTCTTCCTCAGCTTTTTCATGAGCAGGAAGGTCGGCGCGACCTATGCGCAAAGCGCCACACTGTCCTTCACCGCCGCAAGCAACAACTTCGAACTGTCCATCGCCGTGGCCGTGGCCGTGTTTGGCATCAACTCCGGCGTCGCCTTTGCGGCGGTCATTGGGCCGCTGGTCGAGGTCCCTGTTTTGATTGGTCTCGTGAATGTTGCCCTGTACTTTCAAAGGCGCTATTTCAAAGACAACGGTGACATTGCCGTTGTTCGGGGATGTTCCTGATCGCACGTGACCATTAGCGAAAGCTTCCGTCCGACTTCTTCCCATTGGGAGTATAATGAAGGTGTCGTGGTCTTTCCGGAATGACCTGTGACCTCTTGTCCCGGCCGTGCGGTTCTTGTGCGTCGCCGGGCGTCAGATAGAGGGTGGTGCCATGATGCTCTGCCAGAAGTTGCGCGAGTTGCTGGAGACGGAACGGCCGCTGGTGATGCCCGACGCCTATGATGCGGTCAGCGCCCGGCTCATCGAAATGGCCGGTTTCCGCGCGATCCAGTGTTCGGGGTTCAGCATGGCGTTGGCATCACGCGCCGTTGCGGAACCGAAGCTGACTTTCGGGGAGAATCTCGAAATCACGCGCAGGATTGTCGAAGCCGTGCGGGTGCCGGTCATGGCCGACGGCGAAGACGGCTTTGGCGGTCCGGAGCGCGTGTTCGAGGCGGTGGCTGCTTTTGCGGACGCCGGCGCGGCCGGCATCAACATCGAGGACCAGCTTCTCGGGACACCCGGACTAAAAGCCGTGGTGGACTCCTCTTTGATGGTGGAAAAGATCCGCGCCGCATGGGAAGGGGCCGAGAGCAGGAGCGCGGGGAGCTTCGTGCTGAACGCACGGACCGACGCCCTGTCGGTCATGCCGGACAGGCAGGTCGGGCTCCACGAAGCCATTTGCCGGGGAAACGAGTATCTGGACGCGGGAGCCGACATGGTGTTTGTCACGGGCGTAAGAACAATAGAGGAAGCCCGCGAACTTGTGCTTCAAGTGAAGGGGCGCGTGAGTGTCGCGGCGGGTTTGCCCGACAACATAAGCGCGATGTCGATTAAGGATCTGCGCACCTGCGGCGTGGCGCGCGTAAGTCTTCCCACCATTGCCGTTCTGTCGGCCGTGGAAGCCGTTCGGCATACGCTTTCGATACTCCGCGAATCGGAGGACTTCACGGAACTCGCACGTCAGGGACTGCTTGCCGGAATGGACCGGGTCGGCGGGATTCTTGGGAGATAGATTGGACATGAATTCCATGCGTCCCACAAACCTCACTCTTTAGGATCGCAAAGTCTGCCCAAGATTGACCCGTCCCGCAACACCACGCCATAATCGTGCGGTTGCTGCTTCTGCATCGCAGGCATGTTTTCAATTGAGAGGGCTGCGCAATGGACAAACTGTGGTTTATCTTGGGATTGTTGGGCTTTCTGATCGCGGTGCTTCTGTCCGCCGCCTCCGCCTACTCGGCGGATGTGCCTGCGAAATATGAGCCCTCCTGGGAGTCCCTCAGGCAGTACACCGTGCCCGACTGGTATCAGGATGCCAAGTTCGGCATCTTCATTCACTGGGGCCTGTACTCGGTACCCGCCTTCGGCAGCGAGTGGTACCCGCGCAACATGTACCGGGAGGGATCGCCCGAGTTCAAGCACCATGTCGAGACCTACGGTCCCCAGTCCAAGTTTGGCTACAAGGACTTCATTCCGCTCTTCAAGGCCGACAAGTTCGACCCGGCTGCATGGGCGGAATTGTTCCGCAAGGCCGGCGCAAAGTACGTGGTCCCCGTGGCGGAGCACCATGACGGTTTCGCCATGTACGATTGCAGCCTCTGCGATTACAACGCCGTCAAGATGGGCCCGAAACGCGACATCGTCGGCGATCTGGCCAAGGCCGTGCGCAAGGAGGGGTTGGTGTTCGGCCTGTCGTCGCACCGCGCCGAGCACTGGTGGTTCTACGGCGACGGCCGGAAATTCGACTCGGATGTGAAGACGGACACTTGGAACGACTTCTACGGCCCGGCCCGCACCGAGCAGGACATCCCCGACGCGGCCTTCCTCGACAACTGGCTCGCCCGCACGACGGAACTCGTGGACAAGTATCAACCGCAGGTGGTCTGGTTCGACTGGTGGATTGAGCAGCCCTGCTTCGTTCCGTACCTCCAGAAATTCGCCGCCCATTATTACAACCGCGGGCAGGAGTGGAACAAGGGCGTTGCCATAAACTACAAGAACAAGACGTTTCCGCAGAATACCGCCGTGCTCGATATTGAGCGCGGCAAACT
>CAIJOU010000137.1 GCA_903822375.1 Candidatus Hydrogenedentota bacterium | reverse complement strand
CGCAACATCAAGAACAACATTGACCGCATCGGCCACTTCCACGTGGCCGACAATCCGGGCCGCAAGGAGCCGGGCTCGGGCGAGCTGAACTACACGAACATCTTCAAGGCCATTGCCGAAACCAACTACAAGGGTTTCGTGGCGCTCGAATGCGGTTCCACCACCAAGAACAACGAGGACACCCTGAAGGCGACGCGCGCCTGCTACCCGGCATAAGCGACCTCAGTAGACAAAGACGAACAAAGCCGGCACAACTCGGTTGTGCCGGCTTTGTTGTTCCATACACCTGTAGGACAGGCGCCCTCGCCTGTTGTCCCAGCACGCGCCATTTTGGAGTGCGGCGGCAACGACCCCGCTTTGGCTCATTCTCGCGTAAACCCAGCCAAAGCGATGTCGTCGCTATGCTCTGCCACCGCAGTCCAAAAGGTTCAGTCCCCCGGAAGCGCTTTCACCAGTTCAGCCACAAAGCCCTTGGCGTCGCCAAAGAGCATAAGCGTCCGGTCCATGTAATAGAGTTCGTTGTCGATGCCCGCAAAGCCGGGGTTCATGCTGCGCTTGATGACCATGACGGTCCGCGCCTTGTCCACGTCCAGAATCGGCATGCCGTAAATGGGGCTGGACTTGTCGTGCCGCGCCGCGGGGTTGGTCACGTCGTTTGCGCCGATCACCAGCGCCACGTCGGCCTGCGGGAATTCGGAATTGGCGTCTTCCATTTCCAGCAGGTTGTCGTAGGGAATGTCCGCCTCGGCCAGCAGCACGTTCATATGCCCGGGCATGCGGCCCGCCACAGGGTGGATCGCGAAGGTCACCTTGGTCCCCTGTTTGACCAGCAGGTCGAACAGTTCGCGCACCTTGTGCTGGGCCTGGGCCACGGCCATGCCGTAGCCGGGAACGATGATGACCGAATCGGCCGTGCGCAGGAGGTCGGCGGCCTCCTCGGCGCTGGCGCTGCGGTAGTTCTTCTGTTCAACCGCGCCGGCGGCGACCTGCACCTGGCCGAAGGCGCCGAAGAGCACGTTGGTGAAGGACCGGTTCATGGCCCGGCACATGATGATCGAAAGTATCAGGCCGGACGAGCCGTCCAGCGCGCCGGCGATGATGAGCAGCTTGTTGTTCAGCACAAAGCCCATCATCGAAGCGGAAAGGCCCGCATAGGAGTTCAGCAGTGCCAGCACGGTGGGCATGTCCGCGCCGCCGATGGGCATGATGAGCAGCACGCCGAAAATGAGGCACAGCAGCACCATCACCGGGAAGAGCAGCCATGCGCCCGGATTTAAAATCAGGTACGCACCGATGAGCACCGCAAGTCCCAGCACGGACAGGTTGATGTAGTTCTGGTTCTTGAACACCATGGGACGGGTGGGCAGGACCTCCTGCAGTTTGCCCGCCGCCATGAGACTTGCCGTGATCGTAAGCCCGCCCAGGATTACCTCCAGGGTCAGGGCGGTCATAGTGAAGTGGTCAATGATTCTGAGCCGCAGCGCGTACTCCGCCGAGCCGACGAGCGTGGCGGCCAGCGCGCCGAAAGCGTGCGACAGGGCGGTTCGCTGCGGCACGGCGGTCATCGGCATGAGCGCCATCGGCACGCCGATCATGGAACCGACAACCATGGCAATGCCCAGGTAGCGGAAATGCTCGATGGTCGGGTCGAGCAGCGTGCCGCCGACGGCCAGGGCCATGCCCGCCACGCCGGTGAGCACGCCGCGCCGGGCAGTGGGCACCGCGCTGAGCCATTTCAACGACAGGATGAAACACCCCGCGGAAACCAGATACGCCAGGTGGATGAAATGTTCGTTCATGACTTCTTGGCTCCGCGCTTTTTGAACATGCTCACCATGCGGTAGGTGATGAGATATCCGCCCACCACGTTGACCATCGCGGCGGCCACCGCAATGGACCCCAGTATGGTGCTGAGCGTGGTCTCGGCGCGGCCGGCGATGACCAGCGCACCCACGACCGCGATGGCCGATATGGCGTTGGTCAGCGACATCAGCGGCGTGTGCAGCAGCGGGGACACCCGCCGTATCAGCTCAATCCCGAGGAAGGTTGCCAGTACGAATACGTACAGGTTCGATATCATTTCAGACGTCATGCGGGTCAGGCCTCCTTGTCCGGTTCCACGGACTGCCGCACCTGATCATTCCGGATTTCTCCGGCATGGGTCAGGCATGCGCCGCGGGTGATTTCGTCCTCAAAATCCAGCCCCTTCTCGGGGTCTTTATACAAATGGTCAAACAGGGTGACCACGTTCTTGGAGTACATCTGGCTGGCGTTGATGGGAAGCGTGGCCGGCAGGTTGACCGCGCCGTGGATCGCCACGCCGTGCTTCTCCACGACCTCGCCCGCGCGGGTCAGTTCGCAGTTGCCGCCCTGTTCGGCGGCAAGGTCCACAATCACCGCGCCGCGGGGCATGATCTTGACCATGTCCTCGGTGATCAGCACGGGGGCCCGCTTGCCGAAGATCTGCGCGGTCGTGACCACCACGTCGCACTTGGGCAGCCGCCCCGCAATCGCCTCCTGCTCGCGCCGCAGGAAATCATCGCCCAGTTCCTTGGCGTAGCCGCCGGCCGTTTGCGCGTCCTCGGCGGTTTCCATCGGAATGAATACCGCGCCCAGGCTCTCCACCTGCTCCTTCACCACGGGGCGCGGGTCGAAAGCCTCCACCCGCGCGCCGAGCCGTTTCGCCGTGGCGATGGCCTGCAACCCCGCCACGCCCGCGCCCAGCACCAGCACAGTCGACGGCGCAATGGTGCCCGCCGCCGTGGTGAGCAGCGGGAACATGCGAAACAGGCGGTCCGCGGCGATGAGCACGGCCTTGTAGCCCGACAGCGTTGCCATGGAACTCAGCGCGTCCATGCTCTGCGCACGGGTAATACGCGGCACGAACTCCATGGAAAAGCCGGTAATCTTTCGCTGTTTCAGGGCGCGTATGGTTTCCGGGTTGTTGAACGGTGCCAAAAAACCAATAAAAGCCGTTCCTTCCCGCAACAGTTCAACTTCCGGTTTGCCGCTGGCCGGTTCCACACCGGGTGGTTGCACCTTAAATATAATGTCCGCCGCGGCGTACACTTCCTGTGCAGACGGCACCACGGTGGCTCCCGCCTTTGCATAGTCCTCATCCGCAAGAAAGGATGCGGCCCCCGCACCGCTTTCCACGATGACCTCATGTTTCTTCTTGATGAGGCCGACCACCGCCGAAGGCGCCAGCGCCACCCGTGTCTCCCCTGCAAGCGTCTCTTTGGGTATCCCTATTTTCACAAGCGTGCTCCTTGTTCTGCTCTGCAGCAGTAAAACTCACGCAAGTAAACCGCCTCGGCGGGGGAATTATTCGCTTGACAATCAACAATATGTTTTTGGTGAAAGGCAGGGTGGGGGAAAATCCAAGAAACCCCGCATCGTCAACAAAGGCACGGGGGGCTTGGGGCTGCAAGTCCTAATGTTCGACCGCGTAGGCCGGATGTTCCAGTGCCTTCTTCGCGTCGAATGAGCGCCAGTAGGCCCGGTCTGCCGCGTAGAAATCGAGCGGTCCAGTCGGGTCAAAATCCTCGGGAAGCACTTTATAGCGCTTCATCTCCCGTACATACGGAAGGGGCGGCTTGAACCCCGGCATGTCGAAACGTTTGGCTTGGTCCAGTTGTCTTTTTCCCGCTGCGCACAGGGCCAGCAACTTCTGGTAGTCGGGGTCGTCCTTGCTCTGGAAGAACGCGGTGTCGTTCCCGGAGGGGTCTTTGTAACGGCAGATGCCGTAACCCCCCGCCTTCTCCGAAAGGGGTGCCAGCAGGATCGTCGACATCTCGGGCCGGCTCAGGTTGAACACGAGGTGGCGGCTGCGCAGCAGACGCGGATCGTTCCAGTCGTCGGGACGCCAGAAAGAAAGTCCGTTCTCGTCGGAGAGCGTCCTGGGCAGGCTCTTGGTGTCCGCGTGGCAGGCCGCGCAACGCGTGCCGATTACTTCGGCGGCCGCCTTGGTCTCGGGCCAATCAGCGTCGTTTCCCGTCAGTTGGTTCTGCTCATAGCCGCCGACACAGCCTGAACCCAGCGCCGCATAGGTGCCCGGATAGGCCGCCCCGGTCTCTATCCAGTACCGGACCATGACCGTTTCCTGCGCGGACAATTTCACACCGTGGTGCCGGCCGTCGATCTTCTGCATCAGCGGACTGGCCGACGTCCCTATGGTGCGCGGAGGCAGATTGCTCTTGGCCAGGTCGCGGCCGTCCGCGACCTGATGGTGCGCGGTGAGCGCGGCGTAGCTCTGTGAGAACATCACGCCGTGGTCGCCGTTGAGAATAACGCCGCCCGCCAGGGGACCGAACGCCGCGCCCTGGTGCGTCGTGCAGTCGTGGCAGGAAACGCAGTGCTTGTCGAGAATGGGCTGAATGTCGCGGGGATAGTCGAACACTTCAGGAATGCCCGCAATGGGTTCGATGCCGCTGGCCGGACGGTCCAGCGCCTTCAACTGCGCCCGTTTGGGATTGCGCCCCGCCGTGGTGCGCGGTTCGTGGCAGCCCCCGCAGCTCATGGTCTCGCCCGGCATGACGCTCAGGAAACTCTGCATGCGCTTTACCGAGTTGTTGTTCTCATCGAGCGCGACCAGGAACAGCGCGCTGTCTGCGGGCACCTCCAGGTAGGCCGAGCCATCCGGTTCCACCGGCACGGTGCCCAGCGCCCGTTCCAGCGTGAAGGTGCCACCGTAGCTCAGCGGGTCCATGCCGCCCGTGTAGTTGATGGGCTTGGGCAGGGATTCGACCACGAGCAGCTTCTTGATGTCGCCCGGCGCGACCCCGCCCATGTTGCGGCCGACGTTTACATCGGAGAGGATTAGTTTTCCAGTGGTCTTCGTGCGATCCACGCGCGGCGGAATGACCGGCCCGCGCGGATGCGCCGCCAGCGGCCGCGGCTCATGCAGTTCGAGCTGCTCTGCGGACCCGGGCAGGCTGTAGAGGCGCTCTTCGATGCCCATGCGGTTCAGGAGCCGGATGTCGCGGCCCCGCGCGGCAAGAAACAGGTCCCCGGTGACCGGATAGGGATCGCGGTAGCCCACATCGGTGAGGTTGTGGATGGCGGGCAGTTCGTCGGGCCCCTTCTTCACATTGACCAGCGCCACCATGCCCGCATGTTCTTTGGCGCCGTGGCCGGGCGAGTTGATGAAGAGCACCTCGTCGCTGCCGGGCACCGGTTTGGCGTCGATGAACACGCCGCCGGGGTGCATGTTGCCAAAGTGGATCATTTGTCCGGTGCCGTCGGGGTTCATGGCCCACAGGTGGTGGTAGTCCACCTGGCTGCGGTCCACATACTCCCACCGCGTGTACAGGATGCGCCCGTCGTTCATGGGCCACGGCGTGTTGTCCTGCTCCAGGTTGGCCGAGATCGGCTCGATTCCCGTCCCGTCGGCGTTGCACCGGTGCACAATGGCCACCTGCGTCAGCCAGCAGTTCACCCAGCGCCGGCAGCGGCTCGACACGAACGCGATGCCGCCGTCGGGCAGCCACGCGGGCTCGATGTCGTCATATTCGCCGTCGGTCAGCTGTTTGAGCCCCGAGCCGTCCGCGTCGATGGTGTACAGATGGAAGGACTCCGTGCCGCCCTTGCGCCGCGAAAACACGATGGTGTGCCCGTCATAATGCACGGCCGGATCGCGCAGGGTCCCTTCGGCGTCTTCCAGCAGCGGCGTCACCGCGCCGGTCGCCGCGTTCAGTTTGTACAGGCCGCCGCCCTTCGCGTAGGTCTTGGCGTTGGCGTCCTGTGCGTAATAGCTGATGTTGGCGTACCAGTGGCCGTCGGGATGGAGCGGACGCGTGGCAAAGACCATCTCGTTCACGCCGGCCCCGGCCAGGTCGTGCCGGAGCTGTTCCCGGGCGGCGCGCGTCGCCGCCTCGCGCGCGGCCTTCATGCCGTCGCGCACCCCGTCGAAAGCTTCCGCCAGTTTCTTGTCGTCGGAGCTGATCTCCCAGATGGAATACAGCCCATGCGGGCCCGGACGATGGCAGGTGATGCGCAGATAGCGGCCGCTGCCGGACAGCCCCCGAATATGCTCTTCCCCGCCCTTTCCCGCGGTCTGGTGGTGTATGGAGGTCCACTTCGCCCCGTCGGCCGAAACCAGGACCTCATAGTCGGCCGCATAGGCCGACTCCCAAAGGATGGTCAGGTCCCGAACGCGGGTCTTTCGGCCCAAATCCACCTGAAGCCAGACGTCCTGCACATTGTATTCGCTGGCCCAGCGCGTTTTCGGGCTGTTGTCGAAAGCGAACTCGGGCAGGTTCGGCGCGCCGAACACCGATGAGGCGGTAACCGGAAGGGTGGCGTCCGCGGCCCTGTCCGCGGCCGCCGTCGTGCAAACGGACAGAAGCGCTGCCGGAAGGAAGCTGATGAGTACGAGAAAGTGCTTCTTGGAACAATACCGAGTGATAAACATGACTTATTCTACCCAATTTCAGGGCATGCCGCCAAAGAATGCCCCGTTCCGACCGGTCCCCCGGTTTCAGAAACGCCTGCTCTCTTGCCGCGATGCGGAAAGAACCACCCTGTCCGGGGCATAAGACACGGTCGAGGCGGGGTTTATACAGGCATAAGTGATGAAAAACTGTTTGAAAGAAGCGGAGACTCGTTGATGAAAACAAATTGTGAATGTTGCACGCTTGCCCCGGAAGGCATGGGTGCCCTCCTGATGCGCCTTTCCCTCGGGGTGCTGTTCTTTTTCGCGGCCATGGGCAAGTTCATGGCGCCTGGAGGCATTAGCGGCGTGGCTCAGAAAATGCAGGAAACGTTCGCCTCCACATGGCTGCCGTCCTTTATGGTGGTTCCCTATGTGCACGTGCTTCCCTTTGTGGAGCTTGCCGTGGGCATCCTGCTTCTGCTGGGTCTGTGCACGCGCTGGGCCTTCTTCCTGAGCGGGTTGCTGCTCGTTTCACTGGCCTTTGGCATGATGGTGCAGCAGCAGCACGCGGTGGTCGGCACCAACCTGACCTATGTGCTTATGGCCGTGGCCGGAATAGTGCTTTCCGCCAGGGACAACCCCTTCTCCATTGACGGGGTAATTGGCCGATACCGGGAGAAGATGCTCAATTTGAAATGAACCGCGCCGGCGAAGCCGCGCTTTCGCCATGCACTCAAGGAGAATTCCGCATGCCCAAGCCGCCGATTCTTCCCCTCATTGACTGGAGAAGCGTGTACGACCAGGCCAGGAAATACTCCCCCTGGCTGTCGCTGAGCCAATCGGTCGAGAACAGGGACAAGATGGAGATGCTGCGCCAGTCGCTGGTCCTCGAACCCCAGACGCTCGGTTATCTGGCCGGCCTGAAGCGACTGGTGTACGTGGTGGCCATTGCCGAGGACTGGTGCGGCGACGTGGTACGGCACGTGCCCGTGCTGCAGCGCCTCGCCGACGCCGCGCCCTATCTGAAAGTGCGCTACATCTCCCGCGAACTGCGGCCCGACCTGTTTGCGCGCTTCCTGACCAACGGCGGCGAGGCCATACCCAAGTTCATCTTCCTCAACAATATGTGGGTGGAATGCGGGAACTGGGGGCCCATGCCCGCGGCGTGCAGGGAACTGATCGCCCGAGGCAAGGCCTGCGGCAACGTTCCCGCCGCCCGCAAGAAAATCCACGCCCTCTATGACGCCGACAGCAAATGCCGCGTGGTGATCGAGGAACTGCTGCACCTTATCGAAATCGCCTCCTGCCGGGAGCCGTAGGGGAAACTTCGGCCCCTTCTCCTGCTCTTGCTCTTAATCTTGCTCTTGCTCTAGATTTCGATTTAGCTGCGTACTTTGTTGAGAATGGGCCTCGGCTCTTACCCTGCATGCGTGGTTTTCGGGAAGGCCAAAGATTGGGAGCAAGAGCAAGAGCAGGAGCAAGAAAAAGACTTTGCGGCAATGGCCTAAAGTGTTACTCTTATCCCATCCTTAAATTCACACCCACGGAGTGCTTGCAGCCATGTCCGCATCTTTGGTCCTTCTTCTGTCCCTGGTCATTCCCTCCGCGGCGGCTTCCGCCGAAACTGCGCCGCGCTGGACGCTCGATGCGGGCGGCGGCATTTCCTGGCAGGCCGACCCGGCGCAGCCCGCCGCGCATGAGGACAGCATCGAGATGAGCGGGCGCAGGGTGTCGTTCATCCTGCGCTACGGCATCGACAAAGACGGCGCACTCAAGCTGAACCGCCAGCTGGTCTGGCCCATGCTGCGCACTGTCCCAAACGACACGCACGCCAGCCTCAGCTACACCTTCGCCAACGGCGTGCAGCCCGATATTAAGATCGACGGAGACAAACTCGGCGCGGTCAAGCCGTCGCGTTTCCTGCTTGAAGGACTGCTTGCCGTCACGGGCAAAACCGGCAGCGGCATCGACGTGCGGCGCACGCTGTTTCCTTCCACCACGCAGCCCGTGGCGCTGGAGAACTTTGTATTGACCAACACCTCGGACAAGAAACGCAAGGTTGAGGTGACCTTTGACGACCTGGAACGTCGCACGCCGGAGAAGAAGGGCGTGGACGGCGAATACCTGATCACGGCGCAGCTCTTGAACGGCGGCAGATTCTCGTTGAAGCCCGGCGAGTCCGCCAAGTTCAGCCTCGTCTTCAGCGCCTGCAAGGGAACCGAAAAGCCGGTCGCGGTGGATCCGCAGCAGGAGGAAAAGGCCCGGCGTGACTTCGTAGCTGGAGTATGGTCCAAGCTGCGTTTTGAGTGTCCTGAGCCGAACCTCAGCCGCTCTTTCGCGTTCGCCAAGGTTCGCGCGGCCGAAAGCATCTTTGCCACCAAGGGCGGCCTGATGCACGGGCCCGGCGGCGGGTCCTACTACGCCGCCATCTGGGCGAATGACCAGGCCGAATACGCCGGGCCCTTCTTCCCCTTCCTGGGCGACGAGGGCGGCGATGAGGCCTCGCTGAACGCCTACCGACATTTCGCGCGCTTCATGAACGACGCCTACACGCCCATTCCCAGTTCGATCATTGCCGAGGGCACGGACATCTGGAACGGCGCGGGCGACCGCGGCGACGCCGCCATGATCGCCTACGGCGCGTCGCGCTTCGCGCTGGCCCGCGGCGACAAGGCCGCGGCGGAGGAACTGTGGCCGCTCATCACCTGGTGCCTTGAATACTGCAAGCGCAAAATGACGCCCGAGGGCGTCATCGCGTCCGACTGCGACGAGCTGGAGCGGCGTTTCCCCGCCGGCACCGCCAACCTGTGCACGGCCACGCTCGCCTATGACGCGTACCGTTCCGCCGCGTGGCTCGCCGAGAACCTGGGCAAACCGGAGAGCATCGCGAAGGACTACCGCGACCGCGCCGAGGCGCTGCACGCCGCCGTCAACACCCACTTCGGCGCGAACATTGACGGGTTCGACGCCTACCGCTATTACGACGGCAACACCACGCTGCGCGCATGGATCTGCATCCCGCTGGTCATGGGCATCTTTGAGCGCAAGGCGGGCACCATTGAGGCGCTCTTCTCGCCGCGCCTGTGGACGCCCGACGGCCTCGCCACCGAGTCCGGCAAGGAGACCTTCTGGGATCGCGCCACGCTCTATGCGTTCCGCGGCGTGTTCTACGCCGGTGAGACCGAGCGCGCGCTCGACTATTTCCGCGCCTACTCGCAGCGCCGCCTGCTCGGGGAGCATGTGCCCTATCCAGTCGAGGCGTGGCCCGAGGGCAACCAGCGCCACCTCTCGGCCGAGAGCGCGCTCTACTGCCGCGTGGTGACCGAAGGCCTCTTCGGCCTCCGCCCCACGGGCCTGCGCGGCTTCGAATGCCGCCCGCACCTGCCCAAGGCATGGGACACCATGGCCCTCCGCGATGTGTACGCCTTCGGCGGACCCTTCGACCTCACCGTCACCCGCGCCGGCGACAAACTCGACGTGGTGTTGATTAAGGACGGCAAGGAAGTCGCGCGGAAAACGATAGCACCGGACGAGGCGGCGAGTTTTCAGTTGCCATAATGTTTCGACAGACCGAACGGTCCCGTCATCCCCGCGAAGGCGGGGATCCAGACGGTTGCACGAGCGACGGGCGCGCGGTCATGGATTCCCGCCTGCGCGGGAATGACGGAGTCGGCGGGGCGCGGGTACTGCATGCACCACGCTAACGTTGAAAAGGATCGCACGATGCGCAATTCACGCGGTTGCCCTTCCGTCATCTTGGCCATGCTCCTCGCATGGCCAATCCTCTCTTTCGCCGCCGATGAACAAAGCGCGACTGGCGCTTCGGCCGCCCTCCCCCACCGCGTCTGCACGCACCTGCTGAACCCCCGCGAGCATCCCGACGACGCGCGGCGCTTTGTGAAGCCGCCCACCTGGGAGACCTTTGGCAACCAGACGCAGTTCTGCACGTTGCGCGGATTCAGCCTCGACAAGGACGTGATCACCGGCTATGCCGAAGAGATCGAGAAGTACACCAAGACCTACGATCTGGGCCGCGTCGTCTGGCCGTCCTATCCCATCGTGT
>CAIJOU010000136.1 GCA_903822375.1 Candidatus Hydrogenedentota bacterium | reverse complement strand
GGCCTGCCGATGTCAGAGTGAAGCCCCCCGGCCCTGGGTCGAGATCCGCCGTGCCCTCGAACAATCCCGTGGTGTAGACATTGCTTGCGCTGTCCACCGCGTTCCGGCCGCCATGAAGGAGGTCATAGACTGTCCCGCCCAGGCCCTTGGCCCAGATGAAGCCGCCCGCGTTGTCCAACTTCAACAGAAAGATGTCATAGGTCCCCCCCGCGTTCAGGTTGAAGGTTCCCGGACCCGAGTCGAAATCCACCGCACCTTGGAAATATCCAGTAGTATAGACGTTACCCGTTCGGTCGAGCGCTATGCCCTTGCCGCAGTCGTCGCCAGCATTGCCCAACCCCTTTGCCCAAACGAAACTGCCCGCGCTGTCGAGCTTCGACACGAAGATGTCAGAGTCGCCCATGGACGTCAAGTTGAAGATACCAGAACCAGGGTCGAAATCCGCAGTGTCTTCGAACGACCCCGTGGTATATACGTTGCCCGCATTGTCCAGCGCGATCCCCCACGCATACTCATTGCCCGCCCCTCCCATGGATTTGGCCCAGACAAAGCTCCCCGCGCTGTTCAGTTTTAACACGAAAACATCCATAGCCCCCGTGGACGACGCCGTGAGAGTGAAGACGCCCGGACCAGGGTCGAAATCCACGGTGTCATAAAACCGTCCCGTAGTGTAGACGTTGCTCGCGCCGTCCAACGTGATATCCATTCCACCTTCGGTGAAATTCGTCGCGCCACCCAGGCTCTTGGCCCAGACGAAGTTGCCCCCGCTGTCCAGCTTCGATATGAATGTCGTGTCAATAAGGCCCGGAAAAGGGGTCAGAATGAAGGCCCCCGGTCCCGGGTCAAAATCCGCAGCCGCGTCGAACCATCCTGTAGTGTAGACGTTGCCCGCGCTATCCACAGCAATGCCGTTACCAGCATCTCCCATTCCACAGCCCATGGTTTTGGCCCAGACGAAGTTGCCCGCGCTGTCGAGCTTCGACACAAATATTTCGGCAAAGACACCTGTCAGATTGAAGATCCCCGGACCTGGGTCGAAATCCGCTGTGCCGGCAAAGTATCCCGTTGTATAGACGTTACCCGCGCTATCCACTGTGAGGTCGTGACCTTCATCGTTACCTCCGCCGCCCATGGCCTTGGCCCAGACGAAGTTGCCAGCGCTGTCGAGCTTTGACACGAAGATATCGGTGCCTCCCGCCGAGGTCAGATTGAAAGTGTCCGGCCCTGGATCAAAATCCACTGTGCCTTCGAAGGGTCCCGTGGTGTAGACGTTGCCCGAACTGTCCACTGCGATACCGTAGCCCTCTTCACTGCCCGTCCCGCCCATGGCTTTTGCCCATACAAAATCACCGTCGTTGGCACGTGCGCCAACTGAGACAAAGGCGGCCATCGCTGCCAATATCAACGCTGTCCCCTTTTGCTTTCTCATCGGCCGCTCCTTTCAGGTATTCACTCGCCGACGGCGAAGGGGCCCGATTCGTCCCGCCAAAGCCAATCCAACGAGAAGCGCTCTTTCCTGCCCCCGGCCTGACACCCACTCCAAATCGGTCGCCAAGCGCCAATCCATTCATCCCATAAGGAATCATATCACAATTCACAATTCCGCAGTTCAGCATGCATCCGAACTCAGCGGCGGCGTTCGCCTGAGGCGAAAGCGGAAGGTCTTTGGTTGGGCGGACGCGTTCTTAAAGCACCCTTTTACCCCCGCATATCTTCCTTGCGCCTGCGCCCGTGACCAGAATAAGCAAAACGCCAAGTCCCGCCACGCCCGCAACCGGCATGGGGGTCGGGTGGAATGGGTCGTAGGGGTCTGTTCCCAAGCGGTGTTCGGTTACGTCCGGTACGCCGTCTCCGTCGGAATCAAGATCTAGGAAATTGGGAATACCGTCCATGTCTGGATCGCCCACCCCCTCGGTCTGGTCGAGAATGCCATCACCGTCGGAGTCCGTGTCTAGCCTGTTGGGAATGCCGTCGTTGTCGCGGTCACCGTCACCTTCTTGGCGTAGGGTCAAAATATTCAGCCGACCTGTAAGTGTCGTTTTTTCAAGGGGTTATATTTTGCCCTGTTTGCGCCGTCCAGACGGTTGACTCCGTCACAGGCAAGAGCCATGATTGCATTTCGCCTGCAAGGAGTATCAAATTGCATGCAGGAATTCATTCTCAAGCCCTGGCACCTGGTCGTTCTGTTCTTGGCCTCTCAGTTCAATCGCGAGCAGCACCTGGCCAGCTTCATTTGCGCTGGTTTGGGCCACGGTTGAATTATTTGACCTCACGGGATTAGATTTCTGTGTCGCAGTGAAGTATGCTTTTCCAAGCACAAGCACAAGCACAAGCAGATCAATGTGTTATGCTGGTCTGTGCATGGGTGTCAACAGAGGGACAATACTGCTATGTTTCACGTCAGGGCTGTACAAAATGCGCTGTTGATTGTTGCTACGGCCAGCGCTCTTCTGCTTGTTGGCTGTCAGCCAAAACCGTCCAATCAGACAAATGTGCCCAACGTCATGGGCCAGGCCCAGGCCGCCGCATCCACGGCCATCACGGGCGCGGGACTCGTCGTCGGCGTCGTCACGCAAGAGTTCAGCGTGACGGTGGTCTCCGGCTCCATCATAAGCCAGGATCCGGTGGCGGGTACGTTGGTGGCCCCCGGCTCCACCGTTGCGCTGACCGTGTCCAAAGGTCCGCAGCCGCAGTCCGTGCCCGATTTGGTGGGCCAGACTCAGGCCGCCGCATCCACGGCCATCACCGGCGCGGGGCTCACGGTCGGCACGATCACGCAAGAGTTCAGCGCGACGGTTGCCTCCGGAACGGTCATCAGCCAGAACCCGGCGGCGGGCACGTCGGCGGCCCCCGGCTCCTCCGTGTCGCTAACCGTGTCCAAGGGCCCGCAGTCCGTGACAGTGCCCAACGTGGTGGGGCAGACTCAGTCGGCGGCGGGCACCGCGCTCACCGGCGCGAATCTGACAACCGGTACGGTGGCGCAGGAGCGCAGCAACACGGTTGCCGCGGGTCTTGTCATCAGCCAGAACCCTGCGTCGGGTGGGGCGGCGCCGTATGGCAGCGCCGTGGCGCTTGTGGTCTCCACGGGCGTGTGCCCCGCGACCGTCCCCGATGTCGTGGGCCAGACGCAGTCGGCAGCATCCACGGCCATCACCGGCGTAACACTGATCGTCGGTGTCATCACACAGGCATACAGTCAGACTGTCCCATTGGGCGAAGTTATCTCCCAGAACCCGGCAGCGGGTGCTTCCGTGGCCCCCGGCACTGCCGTGGCGCTAGTGATTTCCATAGGGCCGGAAGTCGGAGAAGGCGAAGGCGAAGCCCAACGCGATGTGGGCATCCTGATAGACACCTACATGGGCGCCGAATCCTTTGCCACAAACGCCAACCCCAACCTGATCGACGGGCGGGTGATGGTGTTCGATATCGGCACGATGCCGACAACGCTGCACTGGGTTGTGAAAAACAGTGCGGGTGAAACAAGCGGCGACCTCAGCGTGGATACTGCGGGCGCGTGGAACGTCTCGCTTGCCCTGGCCAACGGGGACAATCTCCTCACGTTCACCGTGCCAGACACCCCTGCCGTGAAGACGCTGAATCTGACCCACACGCCGGGCTATTTGTTTGGCGCGCCGCTGTGCGTCACGCCCGATGTGGCTTATGTGAAAGAAGACCAGGAATTCACGGCGCTCATCACGCTGGCCGATCCCAAGACGAATCCGGCGAACGTGAAACTGCTCCGTTATGACGGCGGCACGGGCACCGAAGTCGCCGCGTTTTCCGACGCGGGCGACACGACCAGCGGAGATGAACTGGCCGGAGACGGCATCTACGCGTGCAAGTTCCATCTCAACGAAACGCAACCGGGGACCGTTGCGTTCCGGACGCAGGCGGCATTCGCGGACGGTTCGGGGAGCGCGCTGTCGGAATCCTCCGCCGTGCTCGTGACGAAGCACTGGGAAGGCGACGAGCTTTCGGCAGTCCTCCAGCAAATGAACGACTTCGGGCGGCGCGTGTCCACTTCTGCCACGGCTGAGGGCATGAAGGCAGCGTGTGTGCAAGTGGCCGAAGAGCTTGCGGGCAACCCGGATGTTGAAGAATGCGGCACAAACCAAGACAACTGGGGCGTTTGGGTGGTGTACAAGAACGGGTTCAAGACAGGCCTGCTGCCGACGCTCCCAGGATACCATGGCGGTGGAGCGAAGAACAGCGCCTCAGCGGCCCCGCCGCTGCCGGAAAGCGTTCCCACCACGTATCAGTCCTACGCAGATCGGCATGCATCCCTCCTGAAGACGGTTCCAAACCCTGAAAAGAAAGTTCGGTCCAAGCGGGTGTTTGCGTTCAGTCCCTACCACCATATATTCGGGGAAGACCCCGTTACCGAATTGCCAACCACCCTGAAAAACTACCCCTTTGACACTTCCGGAATGCCCGTAACTGCCCAGCGTGCAGATAAATACAAGAATCTGGGTGATTATGGGATCATCGGCATCAGTTCACACGGGACTCTCTGGGGAAAACGGAACGAAGAGCTTGTCGCGCTGGGTTCGTCAGAAATGGTCGAATTTGTTCAAGACACTCACGGACACGAGAGATTGCAGTATGAGAGCGACCTTCACCAGGGACGGCTTGTGATCATAACCGTACCGTACAAGAATCCGTCGACGGAAGAGGAAACGGAAGATCCGCACTACTTCATTCTTCCCAAGTACATCGAGCATTACTCAGGAGCCTTTCCCTTCTCTCTCGTGCTCGCGGATGCGTGCTATAGCGCCGCCAATTCCTCGATGGCTCGGGCCTTCCTCGGCAAAGGCGCGGGTGCTTATCTGGGTTGGACCGAACCGACATACGGTAGTGCGTGCTACGGCAACACCGGAAAGTTGATTGAGAACCTGCTCGTTCCCTCGACCATGGTGGGGGATGCGTATGCGCTGCTTCCAAGTTTTGGCAATTCCCAATGGGACTATCGCCTACTTGGCGACCCGGGCCTGTTCCTGCTCTACGGCATCAGCGATGGCGGCTTTGAAAATGAAAAGCTGACCCAGGCGTGGACCGTTGTGGGGGATGCGCGGCGAATATCGGTGTTTGGTCTGGAACTTCCCGCCGCGGGAAATGGAATGGCGATGCTTTTGCAGGATTCCAGCATCAGCCAGACCTTTCTGTGCGGGGGGAACACACAGGACTTCCTCATTGGATACAAGAACTATTTCCGTGTCAATTCCTGCGATAATCCTACGTACTGGGATAGACCAAGTCTAACCGTTCGTATCGAGGAAGTGGCCAATCCGGATTCCTTCGTAGAGCAGGCACTCGATCCTAACTGGCCCATGCATCGTGCAAGCGCGCCTCTTCTCGGAACCATTCCCTGCCAGTATAATTCGGGGCCTTGGATTACGGACTGGGCGAATTTCTTCGCTGTTCACCTGCCTGCCAAATTCCAGAACAAAGTGGTTCGCCTGAAAATCAGTTTTGTCCGGGGCAACAAGAACGTTTTCGAGGATGCCGTTCTCCTTGACAACATCAGCCTCTATCCATGATGGCCGCCGAGCGAGTGTCTCTGTTTGGGGGGCAATGCGTCATGAAGCATGTTTTCGCTTGCCGTTCTAACGTGCTCTGTTCAGGGCAACCGGGAAAGTGTCCGCCGTTTTCCGGGCGTCCTTAAGGGGTTCGCGCAGGCTTATGTCAGTGTCATGTTGTTAAAGGCGCCTCGGCCTTGATTAAGGCCAAATAGGAGTTGCCGCCATGAAACGCTTTTCGTTCTATCTATGCATTGTCGTCGGCGTACTGACGCTTGGGTGTCTGTTTGGTTGCACCCCCTCGCAGTACTCGCTGACAATCACCGCCGGTGGCGGGGGTGCCACCGACCCCGCGCCGGGAACGTACACGCACGGCAAGGGGACCTCCGTGTCTGTGACGGCCACCGCCAACGCGGGCTTCACCTTTGGCCACTGGGAGGGGGACGCTTCCGGCAGCGGCAATCCCGTGACGGTCATCATGGACACGGACAAATCGCTTGCGGCTGTGTTCATGGCACAAAGTGAGGGCGAGGGAGAGACGGTGGAGGGCGAAGTTGTCGAAGGCGAGGTGACT
>CAIJOU010000135.1 GCA_903822375.1 Candidatus Hydrogenedentota bacterium | reverse complement strand
CAAAGCCGTGCCGCGCCAGTTCATCGGCAAAACAACGTCCGCCGTAGGTCTTGTCAATCAAGTTCTGAAGCACCTGCGGCGGATTCTCTGTTTCGGTGATTTTTTCCTTGCCGTAATAATAGAACCCGCTGTGGCAGTGCAGCGCCACCACCGCCGGGGCGGGCTTGGTCAGCCCGTCCGGAACCAGCAGAAAGGCCTCCGTTTTGCGGTCGGCCGTAATGGAATAGCGCACAAGGTACCGGGTGTAACCGGCTTTCTTGACAGTCTCCAGCACTTCCGCGTTCGGCGCGGGCGCCGGTTCGGGATGATAATTCAACAGTTCAAACATCTTCTCCCGACCCTGCCTGCTCCATGCCTCGCGGTCGGTCCAGTTGCCCGACAAATAGGACATGGAATTGGAGTGCTTCTCCGCGTAATTGTCCAAGAACTTGAAGTAGTCGCCCACATCACTCGGCATCGATTCGGCACCCTGCGCAATCAGCGGCAGCAGCATCAGCAGAGAACTGGCCATGGCGTCGCTCCTTGTAGTCAAAACGGATTCTACTTTGGGTTCTTGGACTGAAAGCCGCAGGGGGACTGGCACCTGTTTCCGTCCACAACTTGATTCTGCCAACACCAACCTGAATCGGAAATGGGTGCCTGTACCCGAGACGTCAGGGACTATTCGATTGGAAACCGGAACCGCCGAATCTCGTGGGTCCTGTTGGGTGTGGCCACTTCCGCATAAGCCCACAATTCGTTGCCGACACGCAGCCAGGTCGAATAGCGCCACGTATGAAAGTCCTCGTTGGGTGTGGTGCTGGCAAACAGCGGCTTGTCCGGGGTAAGGTCGATGATGCGGTCCAGGTCGAAGCTGAACCCCACGCCGGTCAGGATGTTGTAGACGGGGTCATGCCACTTTGTGTTGGAACCCTCATAGATGAACAGATAGCCCAGACCGACCGGCACCACCGACGCCGGTCGCACAAAGAAGTCATGCCAGCCGCCGGGGTTCATGACCGATTCATGCGGGGTCACCCGCCGGTTTCCACTGCTCGCCGTCCGGGCTTACAAAATGGTAGATGCGCTCCATCCGCCGCATATAGCCAATCACCCATGCGTGGTACATGCCGCCCGCATGGATGATGACGGGGTCCTTGTATTCCTCCGGCGGCACGTCCCGCTCGTATTCCTTGGCGCAGGGTGATATAACCGGCCTCGCCGAGGCCGGGTTGAAGGCGGTTGGCGAATCGGCATCGTCAAACTTGATAATGGACCAGGGACCCTCCTTCCAAGGCCCGCACGCGTAGAGTTTGAATTTGCCGGTGACGGGGTCGGCCAGCAGCGCGGGGCGCTCAAATCCGGGGATGGGCACCTGGTCCCGCAGGATGGAGGCCGCCTTCTCGAACTTCACCCCGTCACCGCTGCGAAGAATGCGGATTTCATAGCCGCGCAGGCCGCGCGGCGCATCGGCCGTGCGCATGCGGCAGGCCATCCAGTATACTCCGCCCCTGTCGCGCATCACCGATGGCGCCCCGGCCCACCATTCGGCCTCGTCCTTGTCGGGACGCAGCACCACGTCATAGGACCCGGCAAGTTTCGGCAGGACGCCGTAGGCGCCGGAAAGGTCCGGCGTGGCACCTGCAACCAGCATCAACGTCATGGCAACACCCAGCATGATTTGCATTCTCCCGCCGCTATTCGGAACGCCGACCCAACCGCACCAGTGCCGTCATGCCCGCAAGCGCAAGAATCACCAGCGCCACTGCGGTCACCACCGCGCCGACATAGAAGGGTATGGGTCTGTAGACAAAAGTGACCGTACTCGCGCCGGACGGCACAACCACGCCCCGAAACAGTCCGTTCACTTTGAGCAGCGGCGTGCTGGTGCCGTTCACCTGGGCCCGCCAGCCGGGTGCCGCCGTGTCGGCAAGTACCAATATGGCCGGCAGTGGCGTATCCACCTTCACCGCCACACGCTCGGCGGCGTCCGTCACTATGGCGCAGTGCCCGAGCACCGCGCCGGCAGCCGGCTTCTCCTTGCCTCCGCGCCCCTCGGGCAGCGCCACGGCAAGATAATTGAGGCTGTCCCCCTGTGGCAGCACAACGCACTCCTGCAGGGGCGAAAAATCGTCGTCGCTCATTACGCTTGCCGCGCTCACCACCTCCGGGGCAACGCGCCACCGGTCCACGAGAAAGGCGCGGGGCAGCGCGCTGTCGTTGCCGTAAAGCGTGACCCCGTCCACGTCCGCGCCCAGTCGGCGCAAATGGAGTTTCGTGTTTCCCCCGGAATCCAGCCCGCCGTCCGCGGTGGCCAGCACGGTGCGCACCGCCATGAAATTGAGCAACTGGGGTGCATCCGCGCCGGCATGGAAATCCAGGTAAGGCGCTCCGGTATCGGTCCGGGTTTCGACTATGCTGGGTCCTGAAACGACCTGTCCCGGATTCTCCCGGTCCGTTCCCGCCACGACTTCCCACCAGCGCGCCTGGTCGGCCGTCAGTGGTATGAATCCGCCACCCGCAGCCCGCAGCGGCGACACCATGCCGATGTTGGGCATGACCGCCGTGTTCAGCGGGGGTGCACTTACAAACACACGGCCGTCCAGCACCTGTTCCCGCGCGGCGCGCACCACCGCGTCGGACGCACCCATGCCGGACCGGATGGGCTGGTCGTGGAAATTTACACTGGCCGCCGACAGGTCGATAAACAGCACCAGCATGACAATCACCCCGCCCAGCGCCCCGGCCCATGCCGCACGGAACAGCGCAAAGAAGAGTATCGCGGCCAGCGCCGGAAGCAGTCTGCCCTTCGTTTCCGGGGGAGACAGCCAGAACACAATTCCGGCTACGGCCATGGCCAGCAGCAGCGGGGTCCAGAATCGCGGCGTGCGCGCATCGCGGCGGGACATGAAAAGCCGGTCCACGCCCAATGCCGTAAGCGCCGCGGCGGCAAATGATGCGGGCAGGAAGAACACCGGCCACGGGAAGGGTCCGGCCCAGCGCCGCACACCATGAATGCCCAAGGCCGCCAGGCCCACAGCCGCAAGGCTCAGAAAGATGATTTCGGCACGGCGCCCCCGGTGCAGAAAGGCCGCCGGAATGAATACCAGTGCCGCCGCACCCAGATAGCCGATGCGCGGCAACAGGTCGGGCCGGGGCGCCACAAGGTGCGTGACCATCTCCTTCCAGGTCTGGGGGACTGTTCCGGCAAGGTCCGCCCGCCACAACGTCTCCCACGGCCGGTCCAGTTGCAGCAACCATGCAAAGGTAGGCATCCACTGCACTGCGGAGATACCGAGTCCCACCAGGGCCATCAGGGCGAAGCCGCGCCAGGCCGAACCGGGCCGCGCGACTGCGGCAGCCGCTCCGCCCGGCCACAGCGACTTGACCGCGGCAAAGGGAACTGCGAGCGCAACAAACACCGACGACACCGCCGGAGAACCGGCAAGCAGCATCAGTGCCGCCGCCGTACCGCCCATGACCGCCGCGCCGGTGCGCGGCGCACGGGCGTGCTCCGCAATGGCCCAGAACAGCAGCGGCGCCCAGGCAAGAGTGGCGGCCATTTCCGGCCGCGACATGGCCGACGACGACGCGCCGCAGAAGGCGTACACCGCCCCGCCCGCCATGGCGGAAACATAGCGCAAACCGAGTGCGCGGCCAAACAGCACAAAGAACACACCCATCAGAAAGATGCACGTGAAGGCATGCACGGCAAGCGCCGCCCCGGCGGGCATGAAAAGAAACAAGGCGTTTATCGGCTGAAAGACGCCGTTGGCGGGATCGGAGAGGTGGGCCGTCCCGCAAAGCTGGCGGTCGTTCCACAGCGGCAACTCGCCGGCGCGAAGACGGCTGAATCCATAGACGGCGGCGGGCGCCACACGCTGCCAAAGCATCACATTTTCATGGGACCGCAGTTCGGGTTTCCCCTGCGGTGCATCCACCTGCATCCAAAACAGGGGCGCGGCCAGCATGAAGAACACGCCCGCCACGAAAATGGGAAAGAGGGCGTACCGGCTGTCGGTAAATGCATTCACGGTCGGCCTGCCGCACAACCGGACGCCGCCCGGAGCCGCTGACCGGCCCGCATGCGGCCCATGCCGCACAAACCGATGCAAATAGTTCTTGTCTTCGCCATGCGCTCCATTCCTGCCGCGGCGCGCCCATGCACGCCCCGAAAGGCATCCTAGCATCCGCGCCGGGATGAGTCCAATCGCCCGCCGTTTCCGGGCGGGACGTTAACCGCGGCCCGCGCGCGCCAGCGCCGCGTCGGCGTCGCGCTTGAGTGTTCGCGCCGCATCACCCGGTTCGTGTGCCCCGGACAACACTTCACTGAGCGTGCGCACAACGAGGTCGCGCACCTGTTGCCAGCCGGTGAAGTTGGGCTCGCAGCGTGCAAAGTCCAGACAGTCATAAGGAACCCTGTTGCACTCCCACTCGTCAAAAAGCCGCTTCATTTCCGGGCGTTCCATCGCGGACTTGCGCACCGGCAGGTAGCCCGTGCCCGCGGACCATCTTGCGGAAACCTCGGGGGTGGTGAACCACTTTAGAAAGGCCCAAGCCGCTGTCTTTTGCTCTTCAGTGGTGTTGAAGATGGTCACATTGGGACCGAAAAGCACGGTGGCCGGATGGGCCGGGTCCTGCTGTGGAATTCTGGCCACGCCCCACCGGGTCTTGTCGTTTTGCATGAGCAGCATGATGTCGGCCCGGCTCGAACTCGTCCGTATGCTGAAGGCAATCTCATCCTTTGCCAGGGCTTCGTTGTCCTGAAAGGTGCCTGGTGGAATCTGATAGGCCAACCCCTCGCGGACCAGCGTGGCATAGAGTT